>NZ_JAAHIE010000159.1:1266-13957 GCF_010671945.1 Moorena sp. SIO4E2 | reverse complement strand
TCAGCTATCAGCTATCAGCTATCAGCTATCAGCTATCAGCTATCAGCTATCAGCTATCAGCTATCAGCTATCAGCTATCAGCTATCAGCTATCAGCTATCAGCTATCAGCTATCAGCTATCAGCTATTAGCTTATGGGTCACAGGCTTCTAGCCTGTGCCACGGTACTGTTCGCGCAGCACCTCAAGTATTGCAATCGGTGCTTTTGAATAAAATAAGCTGACCGCTGACTGCTGACCGCTGACTGCTGAATGCTTACCTTCTGACTTCCCTACTCCCTACTCCCTACTCCCTACTCCCTACTCCCTACTCCCTAGCTAATGCTATAACATTTCCATTTGAGATGTGAACATAAAATTAAACCTTTTAGGTAACACGGAACTCGGTATCTGCTAACAGGGGTAAAGAATACCGAGTTTTTTTAATTATAAAAAAATCACGTTCTCGGTTTACAAATCATTTGTAAAATCTCTAATAATGGCTAATTATTAGAGATTTTTATAATTTTTATTTTGGTAAAGAATTTAAGTTTTATTAAAATTTTAGGTATTTGTGGAAAAAATCGATTAATTAGGATACAGTTTAATTGACTTGAAGGGCTAAAATTATCAAGCTAAATCCGTTGAAGATAGTCTAAATGCTACCGGGGTGAAAATCTGCCATTAGATTGATCAGCTATGGACTGTGAACCAAATTTTAGAATGGTATTTGGAACCAGTACTATATCTCAAATCACTAATGAAAACCCTCAATTCCCTTATTAAGGTAGATTTAGGGGGATTATTGAAATATAAAAGACTTGGTTTTACGTTTTTATTGCGTAATTAATTAATCTTAATAATTTCAGCAATTTATTGGGCTTTATTAACGATAATTAGATTTTAAGCTGAAAAAGCTAATTACTAAACCATAATAGCTAAAACTTAGCTACATATAGTGAGGGAGCAAGCCTTGCGCCCCTACAATTAGGCTTGAGCAACGGATGCCAGAGTAATTTCTGAACTGCAATGGCTCATCAAGGGGAGTCAAGAAACTACTGCATCAGTTTCTAGTGATTGCATCTACGCGCAATAGTTATTTGAGAAATTAATTATGAGTTTGGATGGCACAATCTCTAAGACAATGTCTAAGTGTTCAGTTGGCGATATCTCCGAAATTGACAGCCAATCAGTGGATTGCAAAGCCTTGGGTGGCAACAAGCAAAAGCTGTTTTCCTATGTTGCTTATGGTTTGGGAATCCACTCGGCGCTACCAATCCCAGAGTTTATCCCAGCAGAAGTAGAGTGTGATGTTACGATTCACATTCAGAGTAATGATTACAGTACGGGATGCGTTCGCGTAGCGTCGGCTGAGGCCGTAGGCCACGCTACGCGATCGCCGAATCGCAAAATCAGTGACTACATTCCAAAGGAAGTTATCCAGCAGCCGATGGCTTTCCAGTTGAGTCGAGATGAGGCAGTGATTTATCTCAAAGACACAGGGCTGTTTCTGGTACAGGGGGGAAACACGATTATAATCATTCCCGCAGCAGGAGCCTGCCTGAGCCGCATTCAAACGGCTCTAGTGGGAACTGTGATGGCGATTCTGCTTTATCAGCGGGGATTGTTGGTGCTACATGCCAGTGTAGTCAATATTAATGGTGGTGCGGTTGTTTTCTTGGGTAATTCCGGTGAAGGTAAGTCTTCAATTGCTGCTGCACTCCATACTCAGGGATACAGAATCATCACTGATGATGTTGCACCTGTGAGATTGGATCAGGGGAAAGCGAAAGTTGCTCCTAGCTTTCCTCAAATTAAACTAAGTCGAGAAGTAGCTAAGGTTTTGGGATATGACCAGGATAAGCTGGGTCTGCTGGTACCGAAGTTAAATAAACCTGGCTATCTGTTAAATCAGGATTTTACCCAAGCGCTACTACCAATCCGGTGCATCTATGTACTGGTTTCAGGTTCACAGTTGAGTATTAAGCGTCTGAAACTTCAGGAGGCGGTGATGGAACTATCCCATCACTCCCGTCTAAACAGTTTATTTGACTCTGAGAAAGCATCCCATCTTCTTCAGTGTGCTCAGCTTGCCAATCAGTGTAGTGTTTATCGTCTCCAGCGACCTCGTAACTTGGCTTTGTTGCCTGAGTTAGGGAGGTTGGTGGCAGAACACCAATTTATACAAGGCAAAATGTAACAGGTAACAGGTAATATAATAAATTACCCAAAGCCCCATTATCCATTACTCAAAAAAACTTCAAGCTCCTAATCAACTGTTATCAAAAACTGTAATCAACCCCTTCAATTTAGTTGAAGGGGATTAGCGTCATCTGTCCGACGTAATATCTGGCGAATTTACGCCTAAACTCGCCTCTTGAAAACTATGGTACTCTGGTTTTGATGTCTGAGTGGAAGGCATATATATCTTGCTCCCCAATGCTGGTGTAGAGGTAGTTGCTGTCTGTTTTGGACTAAATTTAATCAGCTGTAGGACTAATGAAAATCGCTACCTGGAACGTCAACTCAATTCGGAGTCGCCAAGCTCAAGTAATAGATTGGTTGCAACGTACCCAAGTAGATGTGCTTTGCCTGCAAGAAACTAAAGTAGTTGATGCCCAGTTTCCGCGATCGCTTTTTGAAGAATTGGGTTATTACCTTTATATTTCTGGGCAAAAATCCTATAACGGTGTAGCCATCTGTAGCCGGAAACCAGCTACAGACGTAAGTATGGGCTTTGCTGCCGTGTTGGATACAGCTCAGGTGGGGGACCTAGATGAACAAAAGCGAGTGATTAGCGCTACAGTAGACGGCGTCCGCATTGTTAACCTATATGTTCCCAATGGGGCTTCGGTCAACAGTGAGAAGTACGACTACAAGCTGCGTTGGCTGAAGATACTGCGGGACTATTTACACAGTATCCTAGAAGAACAGTCCCATGAACTTTGTGTATGTGGGGACTTTAATATTGCCCTAGAAGACCGGGATATCCATAATCCTAAAGGCAAAGAAAAGCACATCATGGCTTCCCCAGTAGAACGTCAAGCCCTACAATCTGTCTTAGACCTAGGTTTAGGGGATGCCTTTCGCAAATTTACCAAAGAAGGGGGTAATTTTAGTTGGTGGGACTATCGCACCCGTGCCTTTCGGGGTAATCGGGGTTGGCGGATTGACCATATCTACCTAACCCCCAATCTTTACAATCAAGCGATTAGTTGTACCATTGACATAGAACCGAGAAAACTAGATAAACCTAGCGACCATTCCCCTGTAATCGTTAACTTATAGTCAAGTTTTAACGGCAAAAGCCATTCAGCTATCAGCTATCAGCCGTCAGCCGTCAGCTTTTGAATAAAAGCACCTCAAGTAGCACCATCTTTAGCGCATAAGCTGATAGCTGATAGCTGAATGCTTACACAACTGAAATAAATAATTAACCATTAAACTTAATAATTATAGCAGTCGAAGTAAAGGTTAAGAAATGTTTCTGTTCCCAGATCCGCTGTTCCCAGATCCGCTGTTCCCTAAAACCGATAACTTTGTACTCACCAAATTGACAACTGCTATATAACAATTAACTACCTTTAAGCACACCATCAATAGCCTGCAATAATTCCTTAGCGGTGTAAGGCTTAGACAAAAAGGTCTTAACCCCAGCTTCAGCCGCCGCATCGACTTTATCACTGATAGGCAACCCACTGATGCCAATAATTTTGAGCTGCGAGTTAATTTCTCGCAATTGAAGGATGGTTGTTGGTCCATCCATAACCGGCATCATCATATCCATCAGCACCAATCTAATGTCATCCTGATGTTGCCTATAGAGTGCGATCGCTTCCCTACCATCCCTGCTAGTCATCACCCGATAGCCATAGTTTTCTAAGGAAGTCTTGGTAATCTCACCAATAGCAGCTTCGTCATCCACCACTAAAATCAACTCACCGTTTCCTGTCGGTAGTTCTAGTTCTTCCTCGGAAGGAATTGGGAAGTGTTCTACTGCTGGCAAATATACTTTAAAGTTAGTACCTACGCCCAATTCACTATACACATTTACAAAACCGCCGTGACTTTTCACAATACCTCTGACAGTAGACAAACCCAGTCCTGTACCTTGACCGATTTCTTTAGTAGTGAAAAATGGCTCGAAAATTCTTGGCTGTATTTTCAGGGGAATACCAATGCCACTATCAGCAACGGTCACCACAATGTAGGGACCGACATCGGCATCAATATGCATCCTGGCATAGTTTGGATCTAAAAAAATATTTTGAGCAGACAATGTCAACGTTCCACCATCAACCATAGCATCACGAGCATTGATGCAGAGGTTCATCAAAACTTGGTGCAGTTGTGTGGCATCCCCAGATACAGACCAAAGATTGGGGTCTATATCCGTAGACAATTCAATGGATCTGGGAAATGTTTCTAGGATAATGTGGCGAATTTCCCGAATCAAATGCCTGACTTGTAAAACCGTTCGTTGACCTGTAATACCCCGAGCAAAGGATAAAACTTGCTTGACTAAACCAGCCCCCCGCCTAGCATTATTCTCTACAGTTTTTAGGAGTTGCAAATGCCGCTGATCTGAGATTTTCAGCTGCAACAGTTGAGCTGACATTAGAATAGGAGCTAATAAGTTGTTCAAATCATGGGCAATGCCCCCAGCTAAGGTACCAATGCTCTCCATGCGCTGAGCGTGGAGAAACTGGGTTTCCAGTTGTTTTTTTTCAGTGATATTAGTATTGACAATCAAGATTGATTTGGCCTGTCCCTGAGGATTTTGCACCAAAGTCCAGCGACTTTCAACAATAATTTCTTTGCCATCTTTGGTGACTTGATTCAACTCACCATACCACTCCCCTGTTTTGGCAACACTTTGGTCTGCCTCGGCTAGGTCAGCTGGTGCTTGTTCGTACAGCAGTAGATGCTCTTTTTTTCCAATCACTTCTGCTGCCTGCCAACCGTATAGACACTCCGCTCCTTTATTCCAAAATGAGATAGTATTGTCTAGATCCCGAACCAGAATGGCATCGGTTGCCACATCCAACAACGCTGCTTGTTCCCGAATTTTTTGTTGCGCTTGCTGGCGCTCAAGGGCATAGCGGATGGAACGCTCTAGTAAAGGTCCTCTAAGTTGACTCTTATCCAGGTAATCTGCTGCCCCAGCTTTCATGGCTTCCATGTCAACCTCATGGTCTCCCTGAGCAGTTAGGAGGATAATCGGTGCTGTACACCCCCTGGCAATGGCTTCACCTAGGAGTTCAAGTCCATTATGCTCACCAAGACGGTAGTCCAGTAGATAAACATCATGGTGGTTCTGACCAATCATTTCTAAGCCCTTAGCATAGGTTGCCACCCAAGTCAAGCTAAATCTAGCTCTCCGGTTTTCCGACAGTAAATCACGAGTTATAATATAGTCATCTTCGTCATCATCAACGAGTAATACGTTAACCAAAGGGTTGTACATTGGTCTGGCACCAGAGGAATCGAAGGAAATTAGTCGAGGGTGGTGAGTTCTGAGTTCTGAAAAGGGTAAGCAATTTGCTGGCTTTGTGATCAACGAACATTGATGAGGGTCGGTTTTGGAAATAGTCCTGAGTGGATCAGTTTTTAGTGATACAGTAGAAACATCAGTAGAAACATCAGAACGTTCAGCTGGCGGTTGTGAGTATTTACTCATGGTAGTCGGTTAGGGCAATCTATTCCCTTCGGGGGGCAATTCGGCGATGTCCAACCAGTACTTTTTTAACGTTTCCATCACCTCAATTAGGGAACTATAGGTGACAGGCTTAACGATGAAAGAATTTGCTCCTAAGTTATAACTGTGATAGATATCTTCTTCAGCCTTTGAGGTAGTCAGCACTACAACTGGTATAACTCGTAGATTAGGATCAGCCCTAATTTCTCTGAGGGCCTCACGACCATCTTTTTTCGGCATATTCAAATCCAGTAGGATTAAACTTGGACGAGGGGACATGCTCGCCTGCCTGTGTTTACCACGGTGATACAGATAATCCATCAATTCCTCGCCATCACTGACAAAGTATAGCTCATCGGTCAACTGACTCTCTAACAGAGCCTCCCTTGCCAATAGACAATCATCCGGATCATCATCTGCCATTAAAATTATCACGGGATTTCGGCTTTCATTCACTCAGCATTATCTCCTCGACCAAAAATTATAAAGGAATTATAAAGGCATTATGAAGGGGTTATGAAGTATAAAGGTGTAAATTTGAAGTATTTTATGGATTAGTCACTCAACTACTAGTATGTTTTCATTATTTAACGTTTAAGCTTAAACCTTTAACCTTTAACCTTTAACCTTTAACCTTTAACCTTTAACCTTTAACCTTTAACCTTTAACCTTTAACCTTTAACCTTTAACCTTTAACCTTTAACCTTTAACCTTTAACCTTTAACCTTGGCCTTTCGGCCACGCTACGCGAACAATCTTCCAGCTTCAATTTTGTTTAATCGGCACCCTAACAATAAACTTAGCCCCCTGTCCTGGTGTGCTCTCTGCCATGATGCTACCATTATGGCGTTCCACAATTTTACGGCAGATAGCTAGACCGATGCCGGTTCCTTCATATTCGCTGCGACCATGGAGCCGTTGAAAGGTTTGGAAAATGCGATTGCCATACTTGGGGTCAAACCCAATACCATTGTCTTCGACTATGATCTGACAACGCTGATTAACGGTTGCGCCTCCATAACTTAAGGGAAAACTTTCCTGAAGCAGTTGGCTATAAATTTTAACGAGGTTACCTCTTGGTTCTGGTCGGAATTTAAGTCCGTTACTGATCAGGTTTTGCAACAGTTGACGCATTTGCAGGGGATCAGCTTCAATAGTATGTAGTTCACCGACTTCCACTACGCCACCAGATTGCTGGATACGTAGTTCTAAATCAGAGAGTACCTCTTGCACCACTTGAGCCAGATCAGTCGCAACCAAAGGTCTGGTCTTGGTGGTCACCCGGGAAAGGCTAAGCAAGTCATTGATTAACACCTGCATCCGTGCTGCAGCATTCTGCATCCGTTCCAGGTAGTCCTGACCCTGCTCCGTTAACTGTTCATGATACTTTGTCTGAAGGCGATCGCCAAATGCCTGAATCTTGCGCAGGGGTTCTTGCAGATCGTGGGATGCTACATAGGCAAACTGTTGCAGTTCAGCATTAGAACGGGCAAGTTCCTGACGCTGACGGGTTTCTGTTCCTAAAAGCTGGGCTTGGGCTAAGGCAATACCAATTTGGTCGGCCAGTTGTTGCAACAATTCACTTTCAAAGTTAGTCCATTGTCGTGGATTCGAACACTGATGGGCAATGAGCAAACCCCAAAGTTGGTCTTGTTGCTGAATTGGCACCACTAGGTTAGCTTTTACCCCAAACTGTTGCAGCATTTCTACATGGCAAGCTTGGATATCAGATTTTTCTAAGTCACAGATGTTGCTAACCCTTCCCTGACGATACTGGTCCAGGTACTCTTCATGAAAGCAAGGATCTTCGATGCTTTGTCCGAGCATGATTGGCCAACCAGGTACTACTGCTTCTTGAAGCACTTTCCCCCAGCCATCAAAACTCAGTTGGAACAGTACAACTCGGTCAGCCTTGAGAAATTGTTGCACTTCTGTAACCGCCGTTTGCAGAATCTGATCCAGTTGTAGAGACTGGCGGATTTTCAGGGTAATTTCTGAAAACAATTGCGATCGCTGATTTTGGCGCTTGAGTTCTTGCTCTGCTAACTTACGCTCAGTAATGTCATCCACCACATAGGAAAATCGGGGGCGAGGAGTGGTTGTGTCGGGAATTGGGCATACAGTGGCGCATAACCAGCGGGTATCGGTTTCAGTGGTGTGATCATACTCGAAGGAAATGGGCTGATTGCTTTGTTGGCTTTCTCGGTAATGGGTAATCCACCGATGGATATGAGTTTTGGGTGCCCCCAACTCACTGGCTAACCGATTCTGCATGGCCTCGGGTGTAGTCCCGAAAAAATTCGCTGTACTGTTATTATCAGAAATATGCAGGATGTCATCATCCAACAGTTCCACGACCCCCATCAATAGTGCGGAACTGTTGAAAAAACTACGCAGGGTCGATTCACTACCGAGCAGTGCAGCTTCTGCCTGTTGGCGCTCTATTTCCGCTTGATGAGCTGCAATTAATCGACCAAGACTTTGAGCCATTAATTCTACAATTTCCCGTTCGTGAGGCTGGAAATCCCTTTCTCTGACCTGGGTTGAGGAAAAATTGAGGGAGCCGTAGACTTCACCATAGACAAATATGGGAGTCCCGATATAGGACTCAAGTTTTAGAGTTTGGTAGACTCGATGAGCATGCATTAGCTCCATCTCACCTACATGAGTATAGGAAATGGTCTTTTTTTCGCGAACGACTACAGCACAATAGGTATTTTTTAATTCAAACTCTGAGCCAGAGACTAACCCTTCTAGATCAGACCTGACCGACAGGATGGTGTAGGAATTAAGGTGTATTTGACTAATAATGCCAGTGGGCATGCCTAAAATTTCACAACCCGTCTCCAGATAGTCAGTATACAGCAAGTCAAAGTTTTGGTAATTGGTGGTATTCAGCCGATGTAGGTGTTTGAGGTTGTTACTGAAGGTTTCCAGAGCCTGAGACTTTTGCAAAAGTTGCTCGTCTGCGTGCTTGTGTTCAGTAATGTCCCGCCCTACTGCCTGGAGCTCAATTAATTGACCATGCTCGTTAAAGATGGCACGATCGCTCCACTGCTGCCAGCGAATCTCTCCTGTGGGCATAATCACCCGGTGTTCAACCGTTTCTACCGGATTCTCCGGGCTTAGAGAAGTAATACACTGTTCTAGCCTTTTGAGATCCTGATCGGGAATCAATGGCAAAAACCGTTGCCCAATCAACTCTTGCTCTGACTTGCTGAAATAGCGACAGTAGGCACCATTGACAAAGGTAAGAGTTCCATCAGGACGGAAACGACAGATCAGTTCTGTTTGATCTTCGACAATAGCGCGATAGCGAGCCTCGCTCTGATACAATTGCTGCTGATTTTGCTCCCGCTCGGTAATATCATGGTTTAGACCAATGGTTGCCACCATATTGTCTTGCTGATCATAAAGAGGTACTACCACCGTTTCACACACCCCACACTTGCCATCTTTGCCAATAAAGTGAATCTCCCCAGACCAACGTCCCGAACTGGTCATCTCCTGGATAATCTGCTCGGTTAGAACAGCCGCCTCTTCCGGTCGGTGCAAAATCCCTGCAGTTTTACCCAATACCTCAGCTTTGGTGTAGCCGAATATTCGCGCTGAAGCAGGATTCCAATCAATTATCCTACCGGCTAAGTCCGTGATTATGATCCCATCGAAGATACTCTCAAAAATCAGACCCTGTCTACGCAGGGCCTCTTCCGCCTGTTTGCGCTCAGTGATATCAATGGAAGAACCAATGTAACCGGCAAAGTCCCCATTGGGGGTAAATCGGGGAGTGCCTATATCTAATATCCAACGATACTGCCCATCCCTACGTCGCAAGCGGTACTCCATGCGAAAATTTTCTCTGGCGTCGAAGGCAGATATATAGGTATTGAAGCTGAACTCTAGGTCATCAGGATGCACCCCTTCAGCCCAGCCCTTGCCCAATTCAAGTTCGAGGGTCTTACCGGTGAAGTTCAGCCAAAGCTGATTGAAAAAGTTATAAAGTTTATCAGTGCCTGACATCCAGATCATTACTGGGGCATGATCAGCCATCATCCGGAAGCGAGCTTCACTCTCTTCGAGGCTGGCTTGCTTTTGTTTGGCCTCGGTAATGTCCCGTGCGATCGCATAAATTAAACCATCGTTCACTACTGGATAAGCAGCCCAGGCTAGCCATTTATAAGACCCATCTTGACAGCGATAGCGATTCTCGAAGTAGACAGTAGGGATGCCAGTCCCCAATTGTTCTATTTCCGCCCTGGTTGCTCCTCGGTCATCGGGATGGACAAAATTGAAAAACGTGGTGCTTTTTAGTTCTGCTTCGGTGTAACCCAAGGTGCTAGTAAAGGAAGGACTCAAGCGCTTAAAGTAGCCATCGAAACCAGCTATACACAGCAAATCCAGGGAGAGGTCAAAAAAGCGATCGCGTTCTTGCTGGATCCGTTTCCATTCAGTAATGTCACGAGTAAAACATCGGGTATGGACAAATTTGCCATTTTTCCAGAGGACATTAGAGTTAATCAGCACATGGCGAATCGAGCCATCTTTGCACAAGAGTCTGGCTTCGTAGTTTTTTAAGGTTTCTTCAGCAGTTAGTCTGGCCAGGATATCTTCAATTACCTCTTGCTCCGGGTAAAATTCACCAATGTGGTGACCGATATACTCGTCGGCGTTGTAACCCAGCAGATCTAACTCTGCCTGATTAGCCCACAGGATAATGCCATTGCTATCCACGCAATGGAGACCAACGCAGCCATTTTCTAAAAAATCCAGCAGTTCTTGGTCAACCTGGGTAAATTCAGGTTCAAAACCTTGGTTTTCTAACTGAGGCTGCTGTAAATCCGCTAACTGTTGTTTTAGCTCCAGTTGGCTGATCAGTTGACGACTTAAGGCTTGTAATCCCGCTAACTGTTGTGGCTGAAGTTCCTTTGGCACTTGATCGATTACGGCAAGTGTTCCCAGAGGGTATCCCTCAGAGGTAATTAGGGGAACTCCAGCATAAAACCGAATATGAGGCTCAGCAGTAACTAAAGGATCAGTGGCAAACCGTTGATCAGCCAGGGTATCCTGAACTACCAATACCTCAGCTGACTCAATCCGATGGCCGGATAAAAAGGTATTTTGACTTATTGACGTTTCATCTAAGCCCAGATTAGACTGACACCATTGACAGTAACAGTCAATCAGGGTAATCAGAGCCATGGGCGTTTGGCAAATTTGTGCGGCTAATGCTGTGACATCATCAAACGCCTGTTGGAGCTCAGGGTCAGTAATTCTTTTATAAGAGTTTTGGGCTGCCAGCTTTGCTGGTTCATCAGCCTCTTCTCCTCCTGCCATCAAATAATCTCCAAACGGGTTATAATCAGCCCTAGTTATGATCAGCCCTAGGTTGGCTGTTGCTCAAGACGATAAGACTGATCACTGATCAGCTAGGATGAGCTTGACTTGAATTAGCTTGAGGTTAAGGATAGGTAGCATCAATGGATTAACGGCAGATGTTTGTGGGCTACTGAGAAATAGCCCTCCACAACGCCATCATTGCCCTTGTCAGAGAAAAAACTTCTGATTTAATTTAATATTATTTGAATATTATTTAGGTATACTATCTGAATTTAGAGCACCTGCTCCTAATTTTTAAAGTATTTTAAACAAATCGGAACATGGGGCTAAGGTTGGGTATTGATTAAATCCAACCAACAAATATAAATAAACTATATTATAGCTGAATTTGTTACTAATCTTAACACTTCTTAGAATTCTCAGGCAATGACTCCCCTGCCCAAGATCACTGAAAAGCAAACGGTAGATAGTTTTTCAATCACCATCGCTCCCTTATCCCTATCAGAACTTTACGCCCTTGCTGAAGATCCGGCTAATGGAGCTGTGGTGATGATGAGTGGCACAGTCCGTAATCAGACTGATGGGAAACCAGTGGTAGCATTAGAGTATCAAGCTTATGAGCCCATGGCATTACGGGTATTTTCCTCAATTGCTGCCCAGATTCGTGCCTCATGGTCTGATGTGAATCGGGTGGTAATCCATCATCGCATCGGTCGCTTAAAAATTGGGGAAATTAGCGTGTTAGTCGCTATTGGCTGTCCTCATCGTTCAGAAGCCTTTGCAGCTTGTAAGTATGCTATTGACACCTTGAAGCATAATGCTCCGATTTGGAAAAAAGAGCATTGGGATGATGGTTCTAGCAGTTGGGTCAGTATTGGGGCGTGTGAGCAATCATAATGAAGAATGAAGAATGAAGAATGAAGAATGAAGAATGTAGAATGTAGAATGTAGAATTATAGAATAGCTCCCTGTAGCACCAACTTTTTTACTTATCGTTTTAATCGTTTTAGTGATTGAGCGATCGCTTTTTCTAATTCCACTTTACTCAAGTAAAATTGTAGGGTGGGCATTGCTCTCGGAATATCATGATTGAACAGCTATCAATGATATGGGCAATGCCCACCAATACCCTAGGGTGGGCAAAGACTGATGTAAATTCCAGAATGTTTGGGAGTTGGAAACAGGCCTAAGGTATCCTGGTTGGTGGGCATTGCTCAGATGAATTCTGCCTGGGTTGGGGGTTGATTTCAAGCAATGCCCACCCTACAACTAAATTCTAAATTCTAAATTCTAAATTCTAAATTCTATCTACTTATCGTTTTAGTGATTGAGCGATCGCTTTTTCTAATTCCACTTTACTCAAGTAAAATTGTAGGGTGGGCATTGCTCTCGGAATATCATGATTGAACAGCTATCAATGATATGGGCAATGCCCACCAATACCCTAGGGTGGGCAAAGACTGATGTAAATTCCAGAATGTTTGGGAGTTGGAAACAGGCCTAAGGTATCCTGGTTGGTGGGCATTGCTCAGATGAATTCTGCCTGGGTTGGGGGTTGATTTCAAGCAATGCCCACCCTACAACTAAATTCTAAATTCTAAATTCTAAATTCTAAATTCTATCTACTTATCGTTTTAGTGATTGAGCGATCGCTTTTTCTAATTCCACTTTACTCAAGT
>NZ_JAAHIE010000159.1:0-1166 GCF_010671945.1 Moorena sp. SIO4E2 | reverse complement strand
GGGTTGATTTCAAGCAATGCCCACCCTACAACTAAATTCTAAATTCTAAATTCTAAATTCTAAATTCTATCTACTTATCGTTTTAGTGATTGAGCGATCGCTTTTTCTAATTCCACTTTACTCAAGTTGGTGAGGATGAACACCTCTTGAAAGCTTTTACCAGACCTAGCAATCACCTTGAATCCCCCACGAATTGGCACTGATACTTTTAACTGTAATTTAGGACAGTGACTTCTTGCCCGCCCAAGGACAGCAGGGGTAATGGTTTGAATACCTGGGTAATCGGTGAGTCGTTGGAGAACTGGAATGAGACCCTGAATGTGGGTAGAGTGATTCCAAACCAGTCTGCCGTCTTTGGGTTGGCTCATAATACTATGTAGCCTCCAAGGGAGCCATGGTTAAGCCAGCACGAGAAAGCTGTTGGTGGTAGAGTTCCGCTTGTTCCTGGGGACCGACCCAAACAATGGCTTGACCTTCGTTGTGAACTTGATGGGTGAGCTCCCAGGCGTGATCATTTGTCATCCCAGGGATATACTTGACCAGACAGTCGTGAACATGCTGAAACGTGTTAAAATCATCGTCTAACACAATTACCTTATATTTGGGATAAGGCTTTCGGGTAACTTGACCAGAGCGTTCAGGAGCTTTGACTGGTGCAGCAAATGTAGCTTTATAAGCTGCTGATATTACCATAGTCGCACATAGGTTACCAGAATAATTTACAAAAAATTATGATCTAACTCAAACCATTCCTTCCAGTTTACAAAAATTGAAACGCGCTGCATAGTGGCGGTGAGAAACAAGGAAAATTAACAATTGGACTAAGCCTTTAATCCCTAAGGGTTTCAACGACCTTGGCTATTGGCAATTTTTTCTTTGCCTGTAAAGCCCAATTTGCCATAATGAAGCGAACTCAGGCTGCTGTTTGTGTAAGGGGGAAGTTGCTGAGGGGCTGTGTGCAATGGTTTGCCGACCCACTAATTAGCCCGCTCCCCATACATCAATGACAGGGGTTTCCACTTCTGACTTACCAACAAAAGATTCAATGAATGCTTTACCTCTAACCCGCCCTTCCAAAAAAGATCAGATTTTGGCTGTCGATGATTCCCCTGACAACTTGTTTCTACTGCAGACGCTTTTAGAAGAAGAGGGGTACGAGACGAGTT
>NZ_JAAHIE010000158.1:0-13974 GCF_010671945.1 Moorena sp. SIO4E2 | reverse complement strand
GTCACCAATACATCCATGGGAGCAGACCGAAAGGCCAGGATATCCAGGAGCCGTATGAGGGGAAACCTTCACGTACGGATTTGAAGGAGAGGTGCTCCCCTTAATAGGGGACATCGACTCTAATAAAACGCTTGGGGAGATCTGTCCTCTACTCTTCCTGGTTCCGGCTGGCCCACGCAAGACGGGTCTGTGAGCCAAGAATCCCCTGCCTTCTAGGCATGGGGAGTGTCAATAAACGTTAGAATCCCAATTAGAATCCCAATAGACATCTCCAGACACTCGGTTTTGACCCAGGCAGTGCAAGGGTTTGAGGTTAATTTTTGGAGATGTCTAATCTAATCACTCATACAACTATTGGCAGCACAACCAGCACCAGGAGATCAACTGATGTTCCTCAATGAACTGACACCAATTTTTGAAGAATTTACTCAGCAGCCTGTCGCTTTTTTGGGCGGATTTTTTTCAGGAGTGTTCCGCCTGAATCTCTCAGATGATCCTCTCAAGAGTTGGCTAGAGGCTCAAAATGGCTCTGAGATATACAAAGATGGTCATAACAGAAGCGAAAATGATAAAAATACAGGTCCGCAGTCGATTTCCATTGATTAAGAGCTAATTAAACTATATTTAGCGTGGTTGTTTGGGGTCTAATTGGTGCTTAAGCACCACCCCAATACATTTTTTTGATGAATTATTAAATACTGTCAACTAGACAACCACTGATAATCCCGTAAGTGAGCTATCATGAAACGGTATTCACAAGTTCAGTGGATTCCTTTGGTAAAACTTTGATTTTGCTTCCCCCCCTGAGGTGGTTGCCCACTGTCGAAATTTACCACTGGTTCCTCAGACATGACCGTGAGCAACCAAAATACGTTGTACTCCGTTCTTCTGTGCCTCTGAACTTTAGTTCTATGTTCTGCCTCATCGATCGACATGACCATTTACGTCGGAAACCTGTCCTATCAAGCCACCGAAGACGACTTAAAAACAGTTTTTGGAGACTACGGCACCGTTAAACGAGTTGTTATGCCCACAGACCGTGAAACCGGCAAAATGCGCGGGTTTGCCTTTGTGGAAATGACAGAATCAGATCAAGAAGACTCAGCTATAGAAAGCTTGGATGGTGCTGAGTGGATGGGACGTAGAATCAGGGTCAATAAAGCCAGACCTCGGGAAAATAATAATCGTAACACTCAACGGCGCAATTCCTGGTAGTTGGTAATAAGCTGTTGAACATCTAATTGGTACGACTGATTAAGTGTTCAGAATTTGACCATTGACCGTTGACCGTTGACCAGTACCAGTCAACAGTCAACACGATTCATGTACTTAAAACGTTCATAATCTTAAATACACTCTAATCTCCTAGACAAATACCCAATCCTCTAGCGGTTCTCACCAAAGTTCCGTTAGGATTCACAGCTTGATAATGCTTAATCGTTTCCTCAATCGGTACACTCACCACCTGGCGATATTGCCATGTCACCATCCGGTCATATTGTTCATTGGCGATTAAGTCAACTGCTGCCACACCAAAGGCTGAGGCAATTAAGCGATCAAGGGGTGAAGGAGTGGCACCCCGCTGGGTGTGTCCAAGAACTGTCACTCGCGTTTCCGCTCCAATCGAATTACAAATCTCTTGGGCTAGATATTGGCCAATGCCACCTAATCGACATTCACCAAACCCCACATTACTCTGAAGCACCTCACCGCTTGCAGTGCGAACCGCCTCGGAAACTACGATTAAACAGAAGTTTCGCCCCTGCTCCTGAAGTTGCTTAATTTTATGGCAGACATTGTTAAGGGTATAAGGAATTTCTGGAATCAGAATAACGTCAGCCCCTCCTGCAATGCCAGCACTGATAGCAATGTGACCAGCATCACGCCCCATCACTTCCAAAATCATCACCCGGTCATGGCTAGCCGCTGTGAAGTGTAAGCGATCTAGAGCTTCGGTGGCAATGTTAACGGCAGTGTCAAACCCAATAGAGCGTTCGGTAATGGCAACGTCATTATCGATAGTCTTGGGTATACCTACCAATTTCATCCCCCCTTGTTGGGCAAGTTTGCGCAAAATCGCCAAACTGCCATCGCCCCCAATACCAATGAGAGCGTCTAGACCCAGTTGGTGATAGCCATCAGCAATATCAGCGCTGCGATCGCATAGCGTACCATCTGGCATCGGAAAAGCAAAGGGGTCGCCTTTGTTAGTAGTGCCAAGCATTGTACCACCCATAGTCAAGATGCGATCAACCTTGTCCAAAGTTAGGTTAATCGCTTGAGGAGGATTTTGCATCAACCCCTGAGTAGCCCGACAGATGCCAAGCACCTCCCAGTTGTAAGTAGCCACAGCTCGGTGAGTCACAGCTCGAATCACCGCATTGAGACCAGCACAATCTCCACCACTGGTGAGAATGCCAATGCGTTTAGTTTCTCCCATAATCTCCGTTTAAGGTTGCAATGCCTATGTTCACATCAATTTGACCTCAGGTATAGGCTATTAGACAAGAAAAATGGTGTGAAGATTTGATTTCTGTATTTCTTCTAAAGTTATTAAGCATCATTAAAAATGCCTTCCTAAGATAGAAAGTGAAGAGGACTAGGCACTGGGCCAATCGGTACTCTTCCGATGGCCAATAGGCCACGCTACGCGAACACCAACATCTCTGACAAACCAAGTGCCCTAAGACCTAGGGAGGACAAAAATTATGGCAGAGGTAGCTGAACCTAGAACTCAAGAAAGAGCCCTGGATCGGGATTGTAAAACGTTATCCCGTCACGTTTTCGAGCAACTCCAAAGTTTTTCCATGGAGGCACAAGACCTCAGTGCCCTCATGAATCGCATAGCCCTAGCTGCCAAGCTAATTTCTCAACGCTTGAGCCGAGCTGGTTTGATGGAAGGGGTGTTAGGATTCACGGGTGAAGTCAATGTGCAGGGTGAATCTGTCAAAAGGATGGATCTCTATGCCAATGATGTCTTCATCTCGGTATTTAAGCAAAGTGGTCTCGTCTGTCGCTTGGCATCCGAGGAAATGGAAAAACCCTACTATATCCCGGAAAATTGCCCAATTGGACGTTACACTCTGCTATATGACCCCATTGATGGTTCCTCCAATATCGACACCAACTTGAATGTTGGTTCGATTTTTTCGATTCGTAAGCAAGAAGGAGAGGATCTAGACGGGGAAGCCCGTGATCTTCTGCAAAACGGGCATAAGCAAATTGCTGCTGGCTACGTTCTCTATGGTCCGAGCACAATGCTGGTGTATTCCATCGGTACGGGTGTTCATGTCTTCACCCTCGACCCAAGTTTGGGAGAGTTTATCCTGTCGAAGGAAAACATTAAGGTGCCAGAACATGGCCCAGTGTATAGCACCAATGAAGGAAACTTCTGGCAGTGGGAAGAATCAATAAGGGACTATATTCGCTATGTCCATCGCCATGAAGGCTATACTGCTCGCTATGGTGGGGCATTAGTGGGAGATTTTCACCGCATCTTGCATCAGGGTGGTGTCTTCCTTTATCCCGGTACTGTTAAGAAACCAGAAGGGAAGTTGCGTCTACTATACGAATCTTCTCCCCTAGCCTTTTTGATAGAACAAGCCGGAGGCGCTGCCAGTACAGGTACTGAAAACATTTTGGACGTTGTGCCAAAAACCCTCCATGCTCGTACTCCATTAATTATTGGCAGCAAAGAGGATGTAGCTTTGGTCAAGTCCTTTATTGAGGAAAAAGCAAGGCAGGCGCAAGAAAAGTTGGAAGTGGCAGGGCACGTAGATCAGGGTTAACCGGTTGAAGGTTAACTGGTTGAAGGTTAAGCGGTTGAAGGTTAACTGGTTGAAGGTTAAGCGGTTGAAGGTTAAGCGGTTGAAGGTTAACTGGTTGAAGGTTAAGCGGTTGAAGGTTAAGCGGTTGAAGGTTAACCGGTTGAAGGTGGCTTTGAAAACCTCCCTACCCTTCGGTTTATCCTTTGGGGTAAGGCGACGGCTACTCTTTGAGAAAGGCTTTACCCCACTCCAACCAACCGTCAAGCCAATAGTCAAGCCAATAACTTTCAACCAACCAACTAACCCTACACCGAACCCCAAGGCGAACAACCTTGGCCAAAAGGCCACGCGATCGCGTTCAACCAACCAACCTTCAACCAACCAACCTTCAACCAACCAACCTTCAACCAACCAACCTTCAACCAACCAACCTTCAACCAACCAACCTTCAACCAACCAACCTTCAACCAACCAACCTTCAACCAACCAACCAACCTACCCTAAGGGAATGCCAAAGGCGAACAACCAAATAACTGTAAACCCTTGACAAATAACAAGTAAGGAGCTAAGCAATGACAACGACAGCCGAGAATCCGATTTTTCAGATTGAAAAAAATTATGGTCAGAGTATCTGGATGGATAATCTGAGCCGCACGCTGATTGAGTCTGGAGAACTCAAAGAACTAATTCAAACCCGGGGAATTTGTGGGATCACTTCAAACCCAGCAATTTTTGAAAAAGCGATCGCAGGCAATGCCATCTACGATACCGATATCGAAGCCGGTATTCGTGCCGAGAAGTCGGTGATGGAAATTTACGAATCCCTGGTATTTGAAGACATTTCTAATGCTTGTGATATCTTCAAACCTGTCTACGACGAAACCAATGGGTTAGATGGTTACGTCAGCATTGAAGTCCCACCCACTATCGCTAAAGATACTCAAAGCACGATTTCCGAAGCCCAACGCTATTACCAAGCTATTGGTAGGGAAAACGTGATGATTAAGATTCCCGGTACCCCAGAAGGGTTACCCGCAGTAGAGCAAGCTATCAGTGAAGGCATCAACGTTAATGTCACCTTGCTCTTCTCTGTAGAAAGCTACGTTGAGACATTCTGGGCTTATATCCGGGGTTTGGAAAAACGAGCGGCAGAAGGGAAAGATATTAGCAAGATTGCTTCTGTAGCTAGTTTCTTCCTCAGCCGCATTGATAGCAAAGTGGATGCAAAATTGGAGGAAAAAAGTGCGGCGAGCGATGACCCGAATTTGACAGCGAAGCTAAAGGGAATCGAAGGCAAAGTTGCGATCGCTAATGCTAAAATTGCCTACCAGAAGTACAAAGAAATTATCCAAAGCGATCGCTGGAAAGCTCTATCAGCAAAAGGGGCACAGGTACAACGGTTATTGTGGGCAAGCACCAGCACCAAAAACCCTGCCTACAGCGATGTGATGTACGTCGATGAACTCATTGGACCGAATACTGTCAACACCCTGCCTCCCAATACTATCGAAGCTTGTGCCGATCACTGTTCCCCAGAAAGTCGGATTGAGACAGGTGTTGAAGAAGCTTACCAAACCATCAACTCTCTAAACGATCCTGATGTCAATATCAATCTCAGCCAAGTTATGGATGAATTGCTTGATGAAGGGATCGTTAAATTTGTTAAGCCCTTTGATTCCTTAATATCATCTTTAGAAAGCAAAGTCAAACTATTGGCTACGGTGTAATAGAAGACGTTTAAGGTTTCCAGTTAATTTAGGTTGAAGGTTGTCGGGTGACAAAATGGCTTCGATAGAAAGCTAATGTAAAGTCTTAACCTTGGCCAATAGGCACGCGCGTCGCGTTCAACCTTCAACCTACCCTAAACCAGACCCCTGGGCAAAAATAACCTTTAAGCTTTACCCTTGACCCTGATCACCTTCAATAGGCAAAGATGGTTACTCTGTTAGAAAATCCCTTAAGAGTGGGCTTGCAACAGGAGCGCACGCCAGAACCATTGATTATGGTGATTTATGGCGCGTCCGGAGATTTGACTAAACGCAAGCTTGTACCAGCACTTTACCAGCTTAAACGAGAACGACGGCTACCACCAGAAATTACCATCGTTGGTGTTGCCCGTCGAGATTGGACTCATGACTACTTCCGGGAACAAATGCGGGAGGGAATCGAAGAATTTTCCGACGGGATTCAATCGGAGGAGTTGTGGCAAGACTTTGCCGATGGCCTGTTCTACTGTTCCGGTGACATGGATAAACCGGAAAGTTACCAGAAGCTGAAAGCTTTCTTGGCAGAACTCGATGGTAGACGGGGAACACGGGGAAACCGGGTATTTTATTTAGCCGTAGCTCCCAGATTCTTTACAGAAGCCATCCAGCAATTGGGGGCAGCGGGAATGCTGACTGACCCAGTAAAGCAGCGCTTGGTAATTGAAAAACCCTTCGGGAAGGATTTAAGTTCAGCTCAATCTCTCAACCGGGTGGTACAAAAAGTTTGCAAGGAAGAGCAAATTTATCGCATTGACCACTATCTGGGTAAAGAAACTGTTCAGAATCTGTTAGTGTTCCGCTTTGGTAATGCTATCTTTGAGCCCCTGTGGAATCGCCAGTTTGTTGACCATATCCAGATTACCGTAGCCGAATCGGTAGGGGTAGAAGAACGGGCAGGTTACTACGACAAATCCGGCGCACTGCGGGATATGGTGCAGAACCATTTGATGCAGCTATTTTGCCTAACGGCCATGGAAGCTCCCAATGCTCTGGACGCTGACAGTATCCGTACTGAAAAGGTCAAGGTGATTCAAGCTACTCACCTGGCAGATATTCATAATCTAGAAAATTCAGCAGTGCGGGGTCAGTATTCAGCAGGTTGGATGAAAGGCAAACAAGTGCCTGGGTATCGCGAAGAGAAAGGGGTTGACCCCAATTCCACTACCCCCACCTACGTCGCCCTCAAGCTACTGATTGATAACTGGCGCTGGCAAGGAGTGCCCTTTTACCTCCGCACGGGTAAACGACTGCCGAAGAAAGTCAGTGAGATCTCAATTCAGTTTCGTAAAGTTCCCTTAATGATTTTTAAATCTGCGGCTCAGCAGACTAGCCCGAATGTCTTAACCCTGCGCTTGCAGCCCAATGAGGGAATTTCTCTGCGTTTTGAGGCAAAACGGCCAGGACCAGATTTGCGCACCCGCACTGTAGATATGGACTTTAGCTACGGTTCTTCCTTTGGCGTGGCAACCGCTGATGCCTATAATCGGCTGTTACTTGACTGTATGTTAGGGGATCAAACCTTGTTTACCCGTGCTGATGAAGTGGAAGAAGCCTGGCGGGTAGTGACACCAGCCTTGGCAGCTTGGGATGGTCCGGCTGATCCAGCATCCATACCTCAGTATGAAGCAGGAACTTGGGAACCGAAGGAAGCCGAACACCTAATTAATCGAG
The DNA here is from genome assembly GCF_010671945.1 of Moorena sp. SIO4E2. Classification (NCBI taxonomy): domain Bacteria; kingdom Bacillati; phylum Cyanobacteriota; class Cyanophyceae; order Coleofasciculales; family Coleofasciculaceae; genus Moorena; species Moorena sp. SIO4E2. The sequence continues at coordinate 6,770 of NZ_JAAHIE010000158.1, read as the reverse complement.
ATGGACGTCGCTGGCGCAGACTTTAAGTTAGTTAGTCAGTAGTGACTATTGACTAGTGACTACTGACTAATGACTAGTAAGTAATGACTATTGACAAAAAACAAGTGAATTGCTATGGCTACACAATCTCCTCCGGTGCTTTCGATACAACCTCCCAAAGATGTTTCCTTGGGTGAAATTGAAGCGGAACTGCGTCAAATTTGGCAAAGCTATGGTGAAAACGGTGACTCTCCCAGTGCGATCAGGGCAACCACCTTTAGTTTAGTGGTTTATGAACCCGAAGAAACCCAGCAGCTATTAGCAGCACTGGGATATTATTCTGGTCCAATCGATGGTATCCTAGGTCCACGCATGGTCGCTGCTCTCAAGGCAGCACAGAAAGCCTACGGATTGGCAAGAACTGGTAAAGCAGATGAGGCGACTAAGGCAAAACTACGGGAGGAATACAATGAATCTCTCCAGAAGGGACAGAGACAGAAGAATCTACAGTATTCCGGTGATTTAGAAGGATTTGGAATTGCCGATGCGATCGCAGCCTCTAACCCCTGTCGCATTATTGCCCTTTGTCCTATTGCCGGGGAAGATGAAGGGGTTAAGGCTCAGGTATCTGCCTCTTGCCCCATTCAAAAGCAAAGCCAGAGTACATTAATATGTTGTGAATACATCACTCTAACTGGCACCGCTGCTGCTTTGGAACGGATTAGCGGTGTCATTTCGGAATTGATGTTAGCAGAACTGCCGAAATTCCTCTGGTGGAAGGGAACTCCTGATCCTGAGCATGGGTTGTTCCAACGGTTAGCAGGGCTAAGTAATACCGTCATTGTTGACTCAAGTAGCTTTACCAATCCAGAGGAACAGTTATCACAAATGTGTGAGCTGATCAATCAGGGCACACCAGTGGCTGACCTAAATTGGGCACGGTTGGCAGCATGGCAAGAGTTAACCGCAGAAGCATTTGATCCACCAGAACGTCGTGGGGCAATCTACGAAGTTGATCAAGTTACCATTGATTACGAAAAAGGGAATGAGGCTCAAGCACTGATGTTTCTCAGTTGGTTAGCGTCTCGCTTAGAATGGCTTCCCACGTCTGATCTCAAAGAAGGTGGGGATTACGACCTGCGGCGTGTTAAATTTATCAGACCCAACCAGCAACCTGTAGAAGCAGAATTGGCAGCTATCCCCGTAGCTGATGTCGGAGATGTGGCAGGTGATTTGATTAGCCTGCGCTTGGGTTCGACCAACCTGCAAGCTGATTGCTGCACTGTGTTGTGTTCACAAACCACAGGTTGTATGCGGATGGAAGCTGGTGGTGGGGCTCAGTCTTGCCGCATTCAGCAGGTATCGCCCTTGTTTGACCAGAAGACAGAGTTTTTGCTCTCTCAGCAATTACAACGCTGGGGTAGGGAGATGCTATACGAAGAAAGTATGGCAGTGACCAAGGAAATTTTGAATTTGACGGTAACAAGTTGAAGGTTTCACAAAAGCGTTGAAGGTTAACAAGTTGCACGTTCAATTTTGAGATCATAAACTTTAACCTTAAAACCTTAAACCTTCAACTATTCAATGGCTTTAATCATCGCTGGTGAACGTAGTGGGGTGGGCAAAACAACAGTTACGCTCGCCCTATTATCGTATTTATCCAAGTGTAACTATAAAATTCAATCCTTTAAAGTCGGTCCGGATTACATTGACCCCATGTTTCATCAGCGGGTTACTGGACGTCCTTGTCGGAATTTAGACCCAGTATTAACCTGTGAAGATTATGTTAAAGAGTGCTTTTATCGCCATTGCCAGGGAGTAGATTATGCCCTGATTGAAGGGGTGATGGGGTTATTTGATGGAGCATCAGGAAAAGATGATTTTGCCAGCACAGCTCATGTAGCACGGTTGTTAGACGTACCAGTGTTATTAGTGTTGGATTGCTCTCGGTTATCTCGTTCCGTGGCTGCGATCGCATATGGCTATCAATCCTTGGATCCCAGGATTACCATAGCTGGAGTAGTATTGAATCGAGTCGGAAGCTCACGGCATTTGGAATTGCTCAAGGATGCTCTCGAACCATTACACATTCCTGTATTAGGAGAGCTACAGCGTCAGGATAATATAACTATTCCCGATCGGCATTTGGGCTTGATACCTACTGCTGAAATTACTCAACTGGATGCTTTGATTAACCGACTTGCTGATCTAGGACAGAGTTGCTTTAATTGGGAGCATCTTGACTCAGAGTTGAAGGTTAGTAGGTTACAGGTTGTTCGCGAAGCGTGGCCAATAGGCCAAGGTTTTTCTGAGTTGAAGGTTAACAGGTTAGAGCTTAACTCTGAGTTGAATGTTGGCCGGTTAGAGGTTGTTCGCGTTCGCGCAGCGGAGGCCTTTGGCCACGCTACGCGAACGGCTTTGCCGAAAGCGTGGCCTATTGGCCAAGGTTCTCTAGACAACCTGCAACCAAATAACCTGCAACCTGTAACCTCTAATAACCTGCAACCTGTAACCTCTACTAACCTGCAACCAAATAACCCGCAACCTGTAACCTCTACTAACCAGCAACCTGTAACCTCTACTAACCAGCAACCTGCCCTAATCCGAATTGCTGTAGCATGCGATCGCGCTTTTAGTTTCTATTACCAAGACAATCTCGATAGTTTGGAACAGCTAGGAGCAGAGTTAGTGTATTGGAGTCCCCTCACCGATACTACTTTACCTCCTGATTTACAAGGGATGTACTTTGGTGGTGGTTTTCCAGAAGTTTTTGCTCAGCAACTCGCTGCAAATACTAGTGCGCGAGAGTCAGTAAGAACAGCTATTGAGTCAGGAATGCCCACTTATGCTGAGTGTGGCGGATTGATGTATTTAGGGGAGCAGATTACAGATTTTGACGGGAAATCTTGGTCAATGGTAGGGGTATTACCCACGGTTACGGTGATGGGAAAATCCCTTACTTTAGGATATCGACAGGCAACTGCTTTGGTAGATGGACCATTGTTACCTGCCGGAGCAACGGTTTGGGGACATGAATTTCATCGCTCCCACTTGACAGTCATGCCCTCCAATCCCTTGTTTGAGTTACGGGGATATCACCAGAGAAAGGTTGGAGTGGAAGGTTGGCAACTGTATCAGCTCCATGCTTCCTATGTTCATCTCCATTGGGGTAGTTGTCTTGAGGTTCCCCTGGGATTTTTGCAACGCTGTCAGCAGTTCACTTTTGAGGGAATGACAAGTTAGTTAACGACTACACAGGCAATCAGTCTAGTTTGTTCTTTAAAAGTTTATCAAATCAATCTTTGCCTGTTTCCTGTTGCTTGTTGTTTTATTTAACTACTTTTTTTTAACATATTCCACCAGTACCAAAAAATTAATAACGGAAGCGATGCAGCGCGGTCTTGGGGAGGCAGCGCGGTCTTGGGGGTCTCCCCCATGAGCGACTGCCGTGGTTTCCCCCATGAGCGACTGCATCAAGACAGTGATAACAATGAATTGAAGTACTGAAATAGTCAAATATTATCACTGTTCCCTGTTCTCCGTTCCCTGTTCCCTTTAAACCAAAATACTATATCCTCAACTATTCTTCCCTTGCTATATTTTCAGGCAACGCAATAATATTCAGTCTTCCTTGTAAATCCTCCCTAGAATTTATCGGAATTAGATGCCCTAGGTAAGGCTGATATTGAAATAGTTGATAGTCTCTATCTCTGAGAAAATCAGCAACAGCTAGGTTACTACCCCGACTCCCTGCAATATTTTCGTATAGTATCGTTGGGGTAAATTCCGTTAAAATTCTGTTGCTGCCTGTTAAAACTTGCAGTTCATGACCTTCTGCATCAATTTTTAACAAATCAACCTTGCTAATAGCTTCTTGCTCAATCAAACTATCCAGAGTAAAGCAGGAAACCTCCTCAAAATTACCTGGTTTGACCGTTGCTTCTTCATCACTAGAAACAATTTCATTAAGTTCGCTAGCACCATGAAGAGCCAGTTGAGCAGTACCATTGCGATCGCTAGCTGCTCCTGCACAAACTTTCACCCACTCTAACTGATTAATAGTACAGGTTTCTTCTAAACAACGAACACAACCAGAAAACGGTTCAACCGCTAGCACACAGCCTTCTGATCCTACTCGTAAAGCAGCACTAAAAGTGTAGACTCCCACATTAGCACCAACATCAATTACAGTCATCCCAGGTTGGAGCCAGTTGCGCCAAAACTCCATTTCTTTTTCAAACCAGTCTCCTTGAGCAATTAACACACTTGTCACCAAACTCCGGAGACTTGGCTCAACCGCTAATAGTAACTGCTCTTCAAAGGTTACATAAGTAAATGGACTTTCAAGCTCCAATTCAGTCCATTCAAACCCGATTAAATCCGAATATTCGTCCCTAATCTCGCCAGCCCTAGCTAGCCCCATATCTCGCCAATACTTAGCTAAGTCTATCTGTCCTAAATCTCGATAAGCGAGGTATAGGGATTGTATAATCCTAGCCGAATAGGGAGCCAAATTTTTAGCCTGGTGTAAATTAAATAATCCTTCCCATTGACTATTGATCAGGTTGGCAATTCCCAACTTTAAATGAATAGAAGGGGAATCGGAGAAGAGTTGAACAGCAAGATGGATAAATCTTAATCCCGTAGCATTATAAAACACCAATTGTGAGCGACATAAAACCTCACTTAACAAAAAAATTGATTGAGCGTAGCCATCCTCAGCATCTAGAATGTGAGCCAATTGCTCATACCGATTATCTGTAAAGTCATTTCCAGGAGGTAGATAAACTAGTCCTAGAGGAATGGATTGCTCATTAATATCAGCAGGATGTAGGGTATTAATTAACGTCGGAAATGCTGTTTGTATCCCCTGCTCCATTTCTCCAGTCATGGCGAAAACTAGAGCTAAATGAGCAGCACACAGGGGATGATCAGACAACTCAATTCCCTGACTCAAAGCATCAAAAGCCATCTCAAGATACATGGCACGTAGGGATGAGTTTTCACATTGCTCAGCTTCAATTAATGCTATTACAGCACAGTTGTTCAATTCTATAGCAGAAGTCGGATTCTCCCAAGAGGTACCTTCAATACTGGTCTCTACAGTAGATAAAGCCTCTGAATCCAGATTCAGACCAGCACTTTCGAGATATTGCCAATAGGAATCAGCATAATTGACAGACATTTCCGCTTTCTCTCAATAAAGGTTCGCTGTACTGTTTATAGCTCTAACACACAGTTATGGGCTGATAGGAAAGACGATCAGGATCTGTTTTTGTTCACCAATCCATTACGATTACTATATGGATTATCCCACAATCTGATCAACAAACCCCCTCAACTTGTATGAATGCGATCGCTTCAACCCTCGAACCAATTGTCGGAAATTCCAATATCTACACCTGGGGAAACCTAGACCCAAGCTGGCAAGAGCGCATCAAACCAGCCATTGCTCCCGACACCCTTCCCGATAGTATCGTTTACCCTAGCACATCCGAGCAACTAGCCCAAGTCATCGCTCTAGCTCATTCGCAACATTATCATCTCCTCCCCTGTGGTAACGGCAGTAAATTAGGCTGGGGAGGTATTGGTAAAGACATTGATGTGGTAGTAAGTACCAAGCACCTCAACCAAATCATTGGCCACGCCGTAGGAGACTTGACAGTTACCGTAGAAGCTGGAGTTAAATTAGCTGACTTACAAGCTATTTTAGCAAAAACGGGTCAATTTATAGCATTAGATCCAGCTAATCCCCAAGAAGCGACCATTGGAGGTATTATTGCTACCGCAGACAGCGGCTCCCTAAGTCAACGCTATGGAGGGGTTCGGGATATGTTGCTCGGGATTTCCTTTGTCCGCAGTGATGGACAAATCGCTAAAGCCGGGGGTCGAGTGGTAAAGAATGTCGCTGGATATGATTTGATGAAGCTATTTACTGGCTCCTATGGCACCCTCGGAATTATCACTCAGGCAACCTTTCGGCTATATCCATTACCAGAAGCAGCAGAAACTATTGTGTTGACAGGTGAAATGGATGGAATTGCCTCAGCTATAAAAACAGTATTAGCCTCAGCCTTGACTCCCACAGCACTAGATTTATTATCCCCTAAGTTAGTCACAGAATTAGGGATTGGTCAGGATATGGGATTAATGGTAAGGTTCCAAAGTGTAGCAGACAGTGTTAAAGAGCAATGTGCTCGAATACAGTCAGTTGCGGAACAGTTAGGGTTACGGAATAGTTTTTATAGTAACGGGGATGACACGAGTCTATGGGAATCATTGGCAAACTCAATCGGGAAATCGCGACAATCCTCAACAATTGTCTGCAAAATAGGAGTATTACCAACTGCTGCTGCTAAAACATTCAACACCCTAGAAAGCTTGGGAGGATTGGGAGTAATTCATGTTAGAAGTGGATTGGGTAAAGTGTGGTTTGATTCCGAAGCAGTTAGTTCGGAAATGATTAAAACTATGCGCAGTTATTGTGAATCTGAACAAGGATTTTTAACAGTATTAGAAGCTCCTATAACCTTGAAGCAAGAGTTAGATATTTGGGGATATCAAGGCAATGGGTTAGACGTAATGCGTGGTATTAAACAAAAATTTGACCCAGAAAATGTTTTAAGTCCTGGTCGATTTGTTGGAGGAATTTGATTTATGGGTTTTAGGGAGTCGGGAGTCGGAACCCACCCCTAACCCCTCCCAGGAGGGGAACGGGAGTCGGGAGTCGGGAGTCGGGAGTCGGGAGTCGGGAGTCGGGAGTCGGGAGTCGGGAGTCGGGAGTCGGGAGT
>NZ_JAAHIE010000157.1:6870-14025 GCF_010671945.1 Moorena sp. SIO4E2 | reverse complement strand
ATACCAGCAACCGCCTGTGGTGGTAGTGCAATGTTAAGCTTTAGCCAGTTGCAAACCCAGATCATTGCCGTTGAAGAAAACCAAACTACCATGGAAGTACCTCCAGAACCTTTGGGAATTAAAGCAATACGAGTAAACTCATATTTAGAGGCTCTAGGCTTGCTGGTTACCCATCGTGCTGGGATCAGTCCTAACGCTCTGAGTCCATCCCTATCATCAAAAAATTGGGTCTGAAACCCCGTTCTTCTAGGGCGGCTTTGTGTTAGAATTATGTAGACGCAGTGACCTGAAAAGAAAAGGTGAAAATCCCAGTAGTGGGACGCTTTGGTTAAATGGTAGTTACCCGAAATGGGTGCTCGGTCAAAGACTCCAATCCCAGCCCTCTACAAGCAGAAGTCTTTTTGGTGAGCGAATCAAATCAAAACTTTTAAAGTAGACTCAATGGCAATAAGCTGGAGAGAGTAGAGGCAATTGGCACCGCCAAGTGGACTGCCGATTTCTTGGTACTACGGTACGGGAAGTCGATGTGGTTGTTACGAGCAATGCCCTTGGGTATCTCCTCTAAAGAATCCTCGCACCAAAAGGCCGGGGAGTGTCAACTCTGCGTCGCTTACATTTTTCCTAGTGACAAAACAAATTCCCGATAATCCCGAACTTGAACCCCTAACCCGCATCCAAGTACTAGTGGCAATGGGTATAACTGCCGTAGTGTTACTAATCTTTGCCAAGCTATGGCTGCAACTAGGTAAGCTGAGTCTCCTGCCCATCAAATTTACCCCCAATGCCCTACTTATAGGACTAGGCATGGGGTTGGGAATTACTGGAGCCAGTGGCTTAGTGTATCGTCTTTGGCCAGCTTATCGCCAGAGTGCAGAAGTATACCTAAAGTTAATTCTCAAGCCCCTAATCATACCAGATTTAATGTGGCTAGGACTGTTGCCCGGTATGAGTGAAGAATTACTGTTTCGGGGTGTGATGTTGCCAGCAGTAGGGTTAAATGCTATCGGTATCATAGCCTCCAGTATGCTATTTGGGATTTTGCATCTAAGCGGTATCCAACAATGGCCCTATGTAGTTTGGGCAACCCTTGTTGGTTTGCTTCTGGGGTATAGTGCGGTAGCAACAGACAATTTACTCGTACCAATAGTAGCTCATATCGTCACCAACTTTGTGTCTAGTTTGGTATGGAAATTGGGTAATTTAGAAAATACAACATAGACTAGAAAAGACTATTAAATTTAATTAAAAATCCCAAATATAAAATTAAAAATCAAATAAAAATTAACAACTAAATAAAAATTAAATAATAATCTTTAATCAATTGTGATAATTTTTATGCCCGACTCCCGACTCCCGACTCCCGACTCCCTTTGCTAAATAACAAATGAACTACCCCGTCCTGGTCGTTCGCGTAGCGTGGCCTACGGCCAGGACAGGGTGTCAGCAGACCCGTCCTTAGAACGTGATTTTTGACGCTTCATCTTTCCTAGTTGCCTCATCGATCCAGTATGCTTACTGGTCTTTGAGGTAGAGCTAGAAAATCCACGTTTATCGAGGTCAGTCCCGTACCCCGGCTGTTTTCCTAGGGCTGCATTGAACATTACCATTGTGCTTGTCTTGTCTCTATCAAGTTCAAAGCCGCAGGGAGCATCCCATTTTGGAAACAATATTACCCAAAGCAACGATATTTCAAGGGTTTCAGCCCCCTAAAAAGAGCTAACGTGCCAAATTGGGATGCTCCCAAGCCGCAAGCATCACAGACATGGTATCTATTCGACAGTTCAGCCCAATTCTTGTGAACCTTTCCACATTCTGGACAACGCTGAGATGGCTTTAATTGTCTAGTCGGTAGTTGAAGGACAATTCCGCCTTTGAGTTCAATTTTGTAGGTGAGCATTTTATTAAGAGTGCCAAATCCTACGTCTAAAATAGCCTTGTTCAATCCAGCTTTTTGTTTTTTCCTTTTTGACCCTTTCTTAGCTTTTCGGGTCATTCCTTTTGTGTTTAGCTTCTCAGTTACGCCGATGTCATAACGACTAGATAAATCTGACGTAACCTTGCGATGCAGCGCGGTCTTGGGGGTTTCCCCCATGAGCGACTGCATCAAGACGTGTTGCCAATCTCTACGTGCGTTAGCCGCTTTTCTATTCAATTGGGATTCCTTTTTGTTGGCTTTTTTCCAACGCTTAGACGCCTTAATCCCTTTCTTGAAATTAGGAGCCTGCTTCCTACGCTTTTCCTTGCCAGCAGCTTTTACCTTAGGTTCTAGAGTCTTTGTAAAACGCCGGTTAGCTATTTCCTCAAACTCGCTGCCATTGAAGGCTGTAATCGCAGTCTCAGTACCTAGGTCGTACGCTACGATTTTCTCGTATTTTAAGTCAGATTCTGAGCCATATTTAGGATCAGGAGTTTCTGTCTTAACAGTTATTGAAGCATACCAAGCATTTATACTGGGCTTGTAAGTAATTGTCAGAGTCGTTGGTGTCCCCCAAGACTTGGCTTGACCACGCATCTTTATAGTGAGTCCGAGGTCATTTAGCGTCAAGGTTCCATCTTTTCCGTTAGTGTCAGTCTTCCAACCAGCCTTGCTAGGGTAAGTCCATCCGGAGTATTTGCGAATTGGCTTATATTTTGGAATTCCACCTAACCCTTGAAAGAACCGATTATATGCAAGGTCTACTCTCTTCAGAGTAGCCTGCAAAGAAGTGCTATACAACTCCTTGTATTCCGGCCAGCATTTCTTGAAATCGGGTAAACAATTTTGTTGGTCAAGGTATCCTATAGATTTTTTATTTGCTTTCCACTCATAACGGCGATCAGCTATCCCAGCGTTGTAGAGTAACTGGTGAAGTTTTCTTGCATAAAACATCTTTGATGTAGCTGTTTTGTTGGGATATAGACGGAATGTCTGCCTGAGAATCGCCATGAGTGGAATCACATCATTGAATTCTGTGCTCTTTATTTGCTATACTATTAGTATAGTTGATGGTAAATAGAAATGTCAAGCACAAAAAGGAAAAATCCTCAGAAAAGAATGAGAGGAGCACCTGCTCATTATGACGAGATAAAAAGACAGCACGGAATCTGGCTTACAGACACTACTTGGAAATGGTTACAGCTAGCAGCTAAAGACTCTGGGGTAAGCGTTGGAGAATATATAGAGAGCTGGGTCAGGAAGCAGGTTTATAGTATTTGTTCGCGTAGCGTGGCCGTAGGCCAAGGGGCTATCCATCCCAGAGACGAAACCTTAGGATAGTGGAGCCTTTATGGTTGGTCGGCTATGTATAAAAGGGTTAAAACTTTTTGATTAAGGCTCCACTATCCTTACGGTAACTTCAATACCTGAACCTTCGCGTAGCGTGGCCTACGGCCAGGTGGGGGAATTTCGCCCCCTCAAACTCTCCCTATTTTGTTAAAAATTGATTAATGCGATCGCTTCGACTAGAATCCGATGTTCTTGGACTTGAATCCGGGCATGGAGGGTTTCTGGGGTATCATCGGGTAGCACCGGAACAGCTGCCTGGAAAAGGATGGGACCACTGTCAACATCTAGACTGACCACGTGAACCGTACACCCTGTAATTTTTACCCCAGCCTCAAGGGCTTGTTCCACCGCCCGCACGCCTTTGAAACTAGGTAATAAGCTGGGATGGATATTGAGAATCCGATTAGGAAAAGCGTCTAGGAGTACCTGTGTCACCACTCGCATCCAACCAGCCATCACGACCCACTCCACCTCATACTCTTGTAAAGTTTGGACAATTTGTTGATCGAAATCTTCCCGTTTTTTGATCCGGTGATTATGTAGGACTGCTGGAATGCCGTATTTTTCCGCTCTAGCTAACGCTTTAATGCCTGGGTTATTGTAAATGAGCACGCTGATTTGGGCATTGAGTTGGCCGTTTGCGATCGCACTAGCTATCGCTTCAAAGTTACTGCCACTTCCGGAAGCCATCACTCCCAGTTTCAGAGGGGAAGTAGTCGGTAAGGAGTCTACACTCTTTTGGAGAGAAATGCTAGGGGAAATCAAGCTGGGGCTGGAATCTGGAGAAGTGAGATTGGCAGTCATATCGGGAAATGCGATCGCACAGTCATAAGCATTACCTATACATACTCATTTTATAGCTTGGCATGTTGATCGAAATGATTGTCTGTAACCTTCCTACCCTTATGTTCCTTTTAAATGTAGGCTGTTATAAGTAATTTTGCTTAGGAATTTTCCAATTTTGTCTGAGTAAGGCTTTTATAATTTAGATCCTGATTTGCGAGTATAAATTCCTATTAGCTTGGGGTAGCCAAAACCGATGCTAGGAAAAGATTTAAGGATTATCCTCACTCTGGCAGCCCAAACCTAATAAAAATCGAAATTTATCATGGATATGCGGATTTGGAATGATATGATCGCGGTGCAATTAAGAGTAGGATAAAAGGCGATATGATGAGGCAAGCACCTGTTTCTCCTGTGGTGCTAGTTATCTTAGACGGTTGGGGTTACCGCGAAGTAACTGATGCCAATGGGATAGCCCTAGCAAACACCCCTGTAATGGACAGCCTCTGGGCTGCCTATCCGAGTACATTAATTCGCACCTCTGGAAAGGACGTGGGACTCCCAGAGGGTCAAATGGGCAATTCGGAAGTGGGGCACTTGAATATAGGTGCTGGGCGTGTGGTGCCTCAAGAACTTGTGCGCATCTCTGATGCGGTGGAAAATGGCACTTTAAACGATAACCAAGCTCTTGTGCAAGTATGCCGAGAGGTTAAATCTCGGGGTGGGAAGATGCACATCGTGGGTTTGTGTTCTGAGGGTGGGGTGCATTCCCATCTCAATCACCTCCTGGGATTGCTAGCGCTAGCCAAAGCCCAAAATCTATCTGAGGTCTATATCCACGCGATTACCGATGGTCGTGATACTAAACCGACCGAGGGGATTGAAGCAATTCAAAAAATTCAAGATTATATTGATCAAGTTGGCATTGGATGCATAGCCACTATTATTGGTCGCTACTACGCCATGGATCGAGACCGACGCTGGGAAAGGATTTCAAAAGCCTATGAAGTCATCACTCAGGATGGTCCTGGAAATGCTATCTCAGCAGCAGAATTCCTCAAGGAGTCTTATGAGTCAGACATTACTGACGAGTTTATCTTGCCCACACGGCTTACTCCTGGAGCTGTGACAGCAGGAGATGGAGTAATTTTCTTTAACTTCCGTCCAGACAGAGCCCGACAGCTTACCCAAGCCTTGGTGGATCCTAACTTTGATGGCTTTGAACGGGAACAGATCAAACCCCTAACCTTTGCCACCTTTACCCAGTATGACCCCAATTTTCCGGTATTGGTGGCCTTTGAACCTCAGAACTTGACTAATATTCTGGGGGAAGTTATTGCCCAGCATGGGTTGCGCCAATTCCGAACTGCGGAAACAGAAAAATACGCCCACGTCACTTACTTTTTTAATGGTGGTCTAGAAGTTCCCTTCGAGGGTGAAGACCGGGAATTGGTGCAAAGTCCGATGGTAGCAACCTATGATAAAGCACCAGCCATGTCAGCTAAGGAAGTGACCAATGAAGTGATCGCAGCCATCGAAAAACGCATTTACTCCCTGGTAGTGATTAACTATGCCAACACTGATATGGTGGGGCATACTGGCAATGTAGAAGCCTGCATAAAAGCAGTGGAAACCGTAGACCGCTGCCTAGGACGCTTAATTGATAGGATTATTAAAGTTGGTGGCACTACCCTGATTACTGCTGACCACGGCAACGCCGAGACTATGCGCGATGAGACAGGTAATCCTTGGACAGCTCACACGACCAACCCAGTACCCTTTATCCTAGTAGAAGGGGAAAAATTAAAAATCCCTGGACATGGAACAGAAGTTGCATTGCGCTGTGATGGATGTCTGGCAGATATTGCCCCGACCATCTTGGAAATCTTGCAACTCCCCCAGCCAAAAGAAATGACTGGGCGTTCTATGATCCAACCCGCTGAGTTGGAAGTCCGTAATAACCGGACACCCGTGCGAGTTTCTCTATAAAACTTCAAGTTGAGAACCCCTTTGTTTTAACCGAGGGAGAGTTCAAAACTTCTCAATGCCGTAATATTGTCAAAAGAATGGTTAATCAAATCCTGCAAATTATTTGGGTTTTATCTGGCTTGGGTCTGATTATTTTGGTTTTGCTCCATAGTCCCAAGGGAGATGGCCTTGGCGGTATCGGTGGTCAAGCTCAGCTGTTTACCAGCACCAAGAGTGCTGAAAAAGCCCTGAACCGGGTGACCTGGATCTTGGCGATTACCTTTATGAGCTTGACAGTGATTTTAAGTGCAGGTTGGTTAAACCAGTAGTTGACACTCCCCGCTAATCGCGAGACGGGGATTCTTACTTCAACGAGGTTACTTGCTCAACCAGGCCGGAGCCAAGAAGAGTAGAGGTATCCTCTCCGTAAGCGTTCGGATCGTCATTCGCGTAGCGTGACCTACGGTCAATCCAAGTTCCGGTATGCCCTACCGTACTTAAGGCTCTTTTGAGGATATTGATTGCAGCATTGTGGTCTCGGTCCAACTGACAACCACACTTACAGACGTGAGTTCGAGTTGATAGTGACTTCTTGACCTCTTCGCCGCATTCAGAACAATTTTGGCGCTTTGTAAGCAGGGTTTACTGCAACAGTTATCCTGCCGAACTTAGTTCCAAAATGCTCTAACCATTTCCTAAATTGATACCAACCTGCATCATTAATAGATAAGCCGCGACAGTGGTTTTTAGCCAAGTTCTTAACCCTCAAGTCTTGCCTTCGGCACGCTTCGCGAACGTAGGCGATCAAGTCGTTAGACTGAATTACGCAGCGCGCCGGAGACGAAACCTTAGATAGGGTCGCCTTATTACAAAAGATTTAACCCTTTTATGCAAAGCCGATCACCCATAAAGGCTCCACTATCTTGCGGTAACTTCGTTCCCAGTCTCTTGGGGTGGACTTCAAGTTGCCTGCTTATTTTAAGGTGTGTCCTGCCTAGTCTGTTAATGGCTTTTCGACGGTTAGTAGAGCCTTTCTGTTTTCGGGATACCCGGCGTTGATAAAACTTTAACCGTTTCTCTCCCGTTCGGTAAAATCTAGGATTAGGTTCAGCATGACCGTCAGAATCCGTATAGAAATC
>NZ_JAAHIE010000157.1:0-6379 GCF_010671945.1 Moorena sp. SIO4E2 | reverse complement strand
ACTGACGGGCAGTAGAGTTCAACTCATTAGCAAAAGGGAACTTTTTAGCAAGAACGGCACTATATTTGTTGAGGTCGTATTTTGAGACCCCTTTGTTGTCCATCCAGTAACGCAAACAACTGTTACGGATGAATTGAACCGTTCTGATCGCCTCGTCTATAGCAGAATATTGATGTTTTTTGCCGTATGCTTTGAACTCTAATATGATCATCAGTTTCGACCTATAACTGCTGATATTTTATTCTACAAGATTCATTATAAAATTTTGGAACTTCCCAAGATATTTTTCTCATGGCTAAAAGCGCGCTGTTCGCTTTCATCCCCGCTCTAAAGAGACGGGGTTTTCAGCGTTTAGATTTTTATAAAAACGATCAGCAGCTATGGATAGCCCTGTTTCTAGGGGGTGTCACTTGTCTGTTAGTGATGTTGATTCAGTCAAGCACCGCAGCTGGTTTATACCCAAAGTTTAACCAATTAACAGAAGCCTCCTCTGCTATCGTGGCTTCGATGCCAGTAACCTCACCTGCCCTACCAGCTCCTAAGCCTCACCCTCTACCAACTCCCCTTGCCCAGTGGGAAGACCCTACCGGCAGCGGTGATTATTTTTCTGAAATCAAGGGCACTCCCTTAGGTTATCTGATCTGGTCTCAGTTTCCCGTCAAGGTTTATGTGGAACACCCCCAAGCACCGGGTGTGGTTGATGCGAAGCACCAGCGCTTCCAACAATGGGTTGATGCGGTGCTAAAGGCGGTGGCAGAATGGGGCATTTATTTGCCCCTAGAACTAGTTGACCAGCAGGAATTAGCAGATATATCGATTTTGCGATCGCGCCCTCCTCTAAAAGTTTCCTTCAACCGTGAGACCGGAACCTTTGATTGGTCTCGCGCTCGCTCAGCCGTTACTAGCTATGAATTTTACCTGGCGCAATCCATCAGTGCACCAGAGCAAATATTAGATAATCTATTATTACATAAGTTTACCATACTTCTCTCTCCTCAGCAATCCATTGACTACACCCTTGCCACTGCCCGTCACGAACTGGGTCATGCATTAGGTATTTGGGGTCATTCTCCTTTAGAAACTGATGCGCTGTACTTTTCCCAAGTTCGCAATCCCCCTAGAATTTCTGCTAGAGACATCAATACCCTCAAACGGATATACGAACAGCCAACTCGCTTGGGATGGCCTTTGGCCAAGGTAAAAGGTAAAAGGTAAAAGGCTTGCATCCATAGGACAAACTCCAGCTAATATCAAGTCAGGTTGAATACCCATAATTTAGAGGGAGGGTGGGAAGTGTGGGGAGGGTGGAAAGTGTGGGGAGATGGGTAGATGGGGGAGATTTTTATTAAGGGTAATTATCCCGACATGATATAAAACCAAAAATCAAGGTTTTTACTAAAAAGTTTTTAGGAATAGGTTTTTACTAATAGGAAAAATCGAACTTAGGATTACAGAACTTCAGATTTACACAGGTTGTACACGGAAAGGGTGCATAAGTCCTGAGCCAAATGAGAGTGCAAACAGATCCTTGTGACATCCTACTTTCGGCGAGTATTGGACAAGCTCGAAGCTAGTGGCTGTGAGCTTCAGTCGGTAGGAATACTTACCACTGTGCCAATAGCTAGAGCGATTGTCTGGTTTTAAGGGATTACACTATACTAGTAAGTCCTTAAGAAATGGCACAATAGTAGTTCGTATACTATGCTATAACACTCAGCTATGGGTATGACGTTTTCATAGCCATTGGCATCTGAGTCAGTTACTCAGCTTTACCAGAGTGCTCGTACCAAGTTGCAGCTTAAATCGTAACGAGAGGAAATAAGGACTTGGTTATTTCGCCATTGTCCGACAAGTAAATTGCACTTGAAAAACGCAACTTGGTCTTAGCTTTCAGCCCACTTGTCTGATTCATTAGTATCGGACATTTTTGTGGGTAAGATTTTTATTTTCGGTCGTCAGGTGTACATTTACTATTCGGCAAAATACCGTAACCCTAAACTAATAGCCTGAATGTGTCAATCTAGCATCATGCAGACTACCGAAAAAACTCAACCGAAACTTCTCAAACTCAAAAAACGCCTTAGTGAAATTAACGACTTAGAAGCAGCCGCATCTTTGTTGTACTGGGATCAGGCCACCTATATGCCTCCCGGTGGTGCAGCTGCTAGGGGACGTCAGCTGGCTACTCTACAAAAAATTGCCCATAGTAAATTTACTGACCCAGCCATGGGCGAACTCCTGGAAGGGTTACGCCCCTATGAAGAAACTCTACCTTACTTTTCTGACGAAGCTAGCTTAATCCGCTGCACTAGAAAAAATTACCACAGAGCCGTGCAGGTGCCAGCGGAATTTATGGGAGAATTCTCTGAACATCGGACCCAAACGTACAGTGTTTGGGTAAAGGCAAGAGCCACCAACGACTTTGCAGCGGTGCGCCCTTACTTGGAAAAAACTCTTGACCTCAGCCGTGAAATGGCTTATTTTTTCCCAGGTTACGAACATATCGCTGACCCGTTAATTGACTTTGCTGACTATGGGATGAAAGTCTCTATTTTGCGGAGGCTTTTTTCTCAGTTGCGAGAGGAATTAGTGCCAATTGTCGAGGCTATTACTGCCCAAAGTCCCACCGATGACAACTGTTTACACCAAAGATATCCTGAAGAGCAACAGTTAGATTTGACTCTCAAGGTCATCAAGCAAATGGGATATGACTTTGAGCGGGGAAGGCAAGACCAAACCCATCACCCATTTATGATCAACTTCTCTACCGGTGATGTGCGCATTACGACCCGTGTTGATCAAGATGACCTGAGTCAGGCTCTATTTAGCAGCATCCACGAAATGGGTCATGGTCTTTATGAGCAAGGAATTAGACGAGATTTGGAAGGCACTCCTCTTGCCTGTGGGACATCCTCGGGTGTCCATGAGAGCCAGTCCCGACTTTGGGAAAATATTGTTGGGCGTAGTCGGGGCTTCTGGAAATTTTTCTATCCCCAAGTACAATCCTACTTCCCCTCTCAACTGGGTAATGTTTCCCTCGATGCCTTTTATCAGGCAATCAACAAGGTGCAGCGGTCTGTAATCCGCATGGATGCTGATGAAGTGACTTACAATCTCCACGTCATGATCCGCTTTGACTTAGAACTGATGATGCTTGAGGGTAGGCTACAGGTGAGGGATTTACCGGAAGCCTGGAATGAACGCTATCGTGAAGATTTAGGGGTTGTTCCCCAGAATGACAGTGACGGGGTGTTGCAAGATGTTCACTGGTACACTGGTCAGATTGGGGGAATGTTCCAATGCTACACCTTGGGTAACTTGATGAGCGCCCAGTTTTTTGAAGCCGCAGTAACGGAACAACCTGAAATTATACCAAAAATTGAGCAAGGAAACTTTAGTACGCTCCATAATTGGTTGAAGGACAACATTTACCAACACGGTTGCAAATACACAGCGGCTGAATTGATTAAGAGCGTCACTGGTACTGCTTTACGCATCGATCCATTCATTCGCTACATCCGGCAGAAGTATGGGCAGCTTTACATGCTTTAATATTTATTTATGCCAAGATAGTTGTTTTGCGAGAACGTTGTCCATATATCTAAAAGAATATCTATTCCTGATCGGTAGTGCGCGGGAATGACTATTCTTTAGAGGAATTTTTTATAGGGTTGTTGGTTTCAATATAGTTGACTTGTATTTGGGGAGTTTCAATGCTCAACCTAATTCAGGATGTTCTCGAAAGTGACGAAAAGAGCGATCTACGTCACTTTACCAGCCAGTTAAAAACTGCAGAACCCAGGTATTTACTGCGCAACGAAATTCTGGCTGCTTTTAATGAATACTGCACTAAGCACAAAAAATCCGAATACTTTTATCATTCTTCTCATTTAGGGAAGCTGATTTATTACACCCAGGAAATTATTCTGGAAGATGAAAGTCTATGCTTGATTATCCGACCAAAAATTGCGGCTAAAAGAGCTTTCCGTCTGTTTGAAGACTTGAGGGCGCAAGAGGTGACACCAGAGGAACTGCTGGATATACGCGATCGCTTTGTCAATCGCTACAACCCCAAGGTCGGGGAGGTTCTCCAGCTGGATTTTCAGCCGTTTTATGACTACAGCCCACTCATTCGCGATCCCAAGAATATTGGCAAGGGAGTCCGCTTCCTAAACCGCTATCTCTCCAGTAAACTGTTTCAAGACCCTGAGCAGTGGTTGGAGTCGTTGTACGGTTTCTTGAAAGTGCGTCATTTCCATGGAAACCAGCTCCTGATTAACGAGCGCATTCACAATCACCAGCAACTGTCAGAGCAGGTGAAGTTGGCTTTGGAATTTGTAAGCGATCGCCCAGACAGCGAATCCTATGATAAATTCCGCTTTAAGCTGCAAGAGATGGGTTTTGAACCAGGCTGGGGAAACACTGCTAGTCGAGTGCGGGAAACCTTGGCAATGCTGGATGAATTGATTGATGAACCCGATGATAGGGCATTGGAACAGTTCCTCTCCCGCATCCCAATGATTTTCCGGATTGTCCTGGTATCGGTTCACGGCTGGTTTGGACAAGAAGGGGTATTAGGGCGTCCAGATACAGGGGGTCAAGTGGTATATGTCCTTGACCAAGCCAAGAGTTTAGAAAAGCAGTTGCAAGAAAACCTGACTCTGGCGGGATTAAACATTCAGCCTAAGGTGATCATTCTCACCCGCTTAATCCCCAACAATGATGGAACTCGGTGTAATGAACGGTTAGAGAAAATTAAGGGTACAGAAAATGCCTGGATTTTACGGGTACCGTTTCGAGAGTTCAATCCCAAAGTTACCCAGGATTGGATTTCTCGGTTTGAGATTTGGCCGTACCTAGAAACCTACGCCATCGATGCCGAAAAGGAACTGCTAGCAGAATTCCAAGGTCGTCCTGACCTGATTGTAGGAAACTATTCCGATGGCAATCTAGTAGCCTTCCTGCTGGCGCGACGGTTGAAAGTTACCCAGTGCAATATTGCCCATGCCCTAGAAAAGTCCAAATACCTGTTTAGTAACCTGTACTGGCAAGACTCAGAACAGCAGTACCACTTCTCCCTGCAATTTACTGCTGATTTAATTGCCATGAATGCGGCTAATTTTATTATCAGCAGTACCTATCAGGAGATTGTGGGTACTGCTGATAGTGTGGGTCAGTATGAGTCTTACCAGAATTTCACTATGCCAGACCTGTATCATGTGATTAATGGCATTGAGTTATTCTCTCCGAAGTTTAATGTAGTACCACCGGGGGTAAATGAAACCGTCTTCTTCCCCTACACCTGCACTCAAGGGCGAGTAGCTAGTGATATTAAGCGGTTGGATGAATTCTTGTTTACCCTAGACGACGAGGCCCAGGTCTTTGGCAAACTGGATTATCCTAACAAGCGCCCGATTTTTTCCATGGCTCGTCTTGACCGAATTAAGAACCTGACTGGATTAGCGGAGTGCTTTGGTAAGAGTCGAAAGTTGCAGGAACGCTGTAACTTGATTTTAATTGCGGGTAACTTGCGCACTGAAGACTCCAGCGACAGCGAAGAAAAGGCAGAAATTATCAAGCTTTACCAGATTATTGAGGAGTATAATCTCTACGGCAAGATCCGCTGGTTAGGGGTGCGCTTGTCAAAGAGTGACTCTGGTGAAGTGTATCGGGTGATTGCTGACCGTCATGGTATTTTTGTGCAGCCAGCGCTATTTGAAGCCTTTGGTCTAACAATTTTGGAATCCATGATTTCTGGTTTGCCAACCTTTGGTACCCAATTTGGTGGACCGTTGGAGATTATTCAGGATAAGGTCAATGGTATCCTGATTAACCCTACTAACCAGGAGGAAATGGCTCAGAAAATCCTGGATTTTGTGACTAAGTGTGAGGAAAATCCCCAGTACTGGGAGGAAATTTCCAATCAGGGCATAGAACGAGTCTACAGCACCTATACCTGGAAAATCCACACTACACGGTTACTATCCTTAGCACGGATTTATGGCTTCTGGAACTATACGTCTAAGGCAAACCAGGAGGATATGCTGCGTTATCTAGAGGCACTGTTCCATCTGATTTATAAGCCTCGGGCTAAAAAGCTTTTGGAGGAGCATTTGACACTCCCCGCTCGTGCATAGACGGGGATTCTGCTAACAGGCTAGACTGAGGTAGCTCCCACAATCTAATCCTTGCTACGGTCGTCAAAGGCCGTCAACGAGCGTCGGCTAAGATCAATGTCTAGCTTTCTAGCTACTGTTACGGTCGATGCCTGGTATTACCCAGGGCACCTCCGCTTCAGAACTGGACGTGAAACTTTCGCCTCATCCAGCTCCTGAATATCCTCAACCTTTCGGTTTGCCTTTCGGCTTGCTCCAGTGGA
>NZ_JAAHIE010000156.1:0-14046 GCF_010671945.1 Moorena sp. SIO4E2 | reverse complement strand
CTCCACTGGAGCAAGTCGAAGGACTAGGATATCTAGGAGCTGGATGAGGGGAAACTTTCACGTCCAGTTCTGAAGGAGAGGTGCCCTAGGGTAATACCTAGGCATCGACTCTAACTAAATAAAGCCGCTAGATTCATAGTTAACTGGTGCTTAAGGAATAACGTTAGTACAGTCGTATTTGGTTGGAACAAGCGCAACAAAGACAGCATCAATATTGGAAAAAAGAATAATCAGCAGTTTGTTCAGATACCTACTGCTAAATTAAAAAGTCGGATAGAACAGCTATGTATTGAGTACGGTATCAAATTCGTTGAGACTGAAGAAAGTTACACCAGCAAGGCTAGCTTTTTAGACCGTGATTTTTTGCCTACACTTGGTGGAAAACCCGTTCGCGAAGCGTGCCCTTCGGGCTTGGGGTGGAAAGAAAGTGGGAGAAGAGTTAGACGTGGGCTTTACAAGTCTGGAAAGGGCGAATTGATAAATGCTGACTGCAACGGAGCAGCCAACATTCTTCGCAAAGTATCGACACAGCTAGAGTTTTCTCTGGCCGAGGTCGGAAGGGCAGTTTTGAACCTGCCACAACGATACAAGCTGGACTCTCTATCTAGATCGTATCGTGAAGCGTTGCGCAGAGGTGCGACCCATGGCGAATTTAATTCGCCTATGGAAAGCGCACCAAGCGTGGTTTTAACCCGCGAAGCAACATCCGCTTAGAATCCATGTGGTTTCAACCCGTGGAGAGTTCAAGCTGAAGTATTATTCTTTACTGGTGGTAACCAGTGCGACTACGTTGAGAATTTCCAGGGCACAGACCTTCATAATGCGATCGCTTATGTGCTTGATAAAGGTGGCGCTATTGGTGGAACCAGTCTTGATTAATATTATAAAATCTATAACTTAGATTAATTACTATAAACCCCAAAGTTAGGTATTGAAATTAACAATTGAAAATTTAAAATAGCAATTACCAATTAATCCTTATACCCCTATTTCCCCACGCTTCCCTCTCTTCCCTGCTCCCTGCTCCCTACTCCCTGCTCCCTGCTCCCTACTCCCCAGAATGGAAGTACCTAACCCGATTGATAACTCCTATCTCATCCATCGCAAATGGATGACTGTTGCCATAGAAATTGCCCAGAAAGCTGGTGAAGCGGGTGAGGTACCAGTGGGTGCGGTGATTGTAGATAATGAAGGTAAGTTAATTGCTACAGGAGAGAATCGCCGAGAGCGGGACAAAGACCCCACTGCTCATGCGGAAATCCTGGCACTCCGTGCTGCTGGTCAACAGCTGCAAAGTTGGCATCTTAATCACTGCACTCTCTACGTTACTTTGGAACCTTGTCCCATGTGTGCCGGAGCGATTATCCTAGCACGACTCGGTCTTCTGGTTTATGGTGTAGACGATCCTAAAACTGGCAGCATTCGCACCGTTGCTAATCTTCCTGATAGTGCTTGTTCTAATCATCGGTTGCCAGTTTTAGGGGGAATTATGGAATCGGTTTGTCGGGAACAGTTGCAATCTTGGTTTGCCGAGCGACGCAAAAGACCGTAAGCTATCAGCTATCAGCTATCAGCTATCAGCTATCAGCTATCAGCTATCAGCTATCAGCTATCAGTTTATGGGCGCTTGGGCAAGCTACACCCAATAGCTTTTGAATAAGCGATGCAGTTGCTCACGGGGGTTTCCCCCATGAGCAACTGCATCCAGAAAACAGGTAAGCCTTAGTTTAATAATCTGAGTAAAGTCACAGCGTCAAAGTCTATGGCACAAAGCTGTTCGCGCAGCGT
This sequence comes from Moorena sp. SIO4E2, assembly GCF_010671945.1. NCBI lineage: Bacteria > Bacillati > Cyanobacteriota > Cyanophyceae > Coleofasciculales > Coleofasciculaceae > Moorena > Moorena sp. SIO4E2. The sequence continues at coordinate 12,258 of NZ_JAAHIE010000156.1, read as the reverse complement.
GGGCCAAAAGCCCACGGCTGACGGCTGACGGCTGACGGCTGACGGCTGACGGCTGACGGCACCTCAAGCAGCACCTCAAGTAGCGCATATGCTTACCTTCAGCCACGCCATTAATAGCTTCAGTATCCATAGGGAACAGATCAGGGCATGACACCACAAGAAGTGTCCTGTGAGTGTCAGATATTGAGATCGAAACCACATACAGTAGAACTGAAGGTTAAGGATTTAGGACAAACCCTTGATCATTGATAGTTTAGCTCTACTTGCAGTAAGTAGGATTGAGCAATGACAACAACGCTAAAACATACTTCTGATTATGGTAACGATCACGGTAACGCCATCAAAACCATGTCTGTAGATTCTGGTATTTGCCACGGGTTAACTAACATTATCTATCCCTTAGCACGGCGTGTTGTTATTCCGTTTCATTTTGGTCAACTTACCGTAACAGGGCAAGAGAACGTTCCTAAAACAGGTCCTGTTATTTTAGCTCCCACCCATCGCTCTCGTTGGGATGCGTTAATGGTTCCTTACGCCGTTGGCAAACCTGTAACCGGACGTGACTTGCGGTATATGGTCTCAGCCAATGAAATCTATGGCATACAGGGTTGGTTTATCCGTCGTCTAGGAGGGTTCCCCGTAGATACTGGACGTGGAGGAATTAGCAGTATCCGTCACACTGTCGAACTCCTGAGCAATGGCGAAGTACTGGTAATGTTTCCTGAAGGCAATATTTTCCGTAATGGTGAAGTAAACCCCTTAAAACCTGGTATGGCTCGTATTGCCTTGCAGGTAGAATCATCTCACCCTGGTATTGGTCTCAATATTGTACCGATTGCTCTTAATTATAGCCAGCCTATTCCTAAATGGGGTTGTGACGTCAAAGTGACTGTTGGATCTGCGATTAGTGTAGCAGATTATTCTACCAAGTCAGTTAAAAAAGGAGCTGCACAGCTTACCCATGACCTATATACAGCCATGACTAACTTAGACAGGAGTTATAGCGCTACGCGCAAGTCAGAAGTCAGAAGTCAGAAGTCAGAAGTCAGCTTAGACTAAGTTTCGGAGTTTAGCAATGTCAAACATCTCAATGCGTAGTGCTATATGGAGAAAACTGTTCCAAAGAAAAGCTCCTGTAAAGTACAGGAGCCTTAAAAATCACTTAGCTTTTAGTTAGCCATTAATTAGCCATTAATTAGACTTTACTTAGTGTGATTTACCATTGAGTTATTAACTCAATCCCATCACCTAGTCAAGGTCAGGCATTTCAAGTACTGCCTCAGTGTCACGGTCAATACCTTTCTCGAATCCAGCCGCAGCAGCCCGTGCGCGACCAGCGTGCCAGAGGTGACCAACTAGGAAGAAGAAGGCCATTACAAAGTGGAAACTAGCCAACCAAGCACGAGGGTTGACATAGTTGAAGGAATTTGCCTCAGTAATAATGCCACCTACAGAGTTGATGGAACCGTTAGGAGCATGGGTCATGTACTCAGCAGCACGACGTAGCTGCCAAGGCTGAATGTCATTTCTGAGCTTGTTAACATCCAGACCATTGGGACCCCGTAGAGGCTCCAACCACGGACCTTGGAAGTCCCAGAAGCGCATGGTTTCACCACCGAAGATGATTTCACCAGTAGGAGAGCGCATCAGGTATTTACCCAGACCAGTAGGCCCTTGGGAAGACGCAATGTTAGCACCTAGGCGTTGGTCACGGGCTAAAAACACGAAAGACTGAGCTTGAGACGCTTCAGCATTAGTAGGGCCATAGAACTCGCTAGGATAAGCGGTGTTGTTGAACCACACGTAGCAAGAGCAAATGAAGCCCATCATGGACAAGGCACCTAAGCTGTAGGAGAGGTAAGCTTCTCCAGACCAGACAAAGGCACGACGAGCCCAGCCGAAGGGTTTAGTCAGAATGTGGAATACACCACCAAAGATGCAGATCAGACCAATCCAGATATGACCGCCAATGATGTCTTCCATGTTGGCGACACCAATAATCCAACCTTCTCCACCGAAGGGAGCATCGACTAAGTAGCCGAAGATCACACCGGGGTTCAGGGTTGGGTTGGTGATCAAACGAACCGCACCACCACCGGGTGCCCAAGAGTCATAAACACCGCCGACGAACATGGCCTTGATCACCAGCAAGAAGGCACCCAATCCTAAAATGATCAGGTGGAACCCGATGATACTAGTCATCTTGTTCTTGTCCTTCCAGTCGTAACCAAAGAAGTTAGAATAATTTTCTAAGGCTTCAGGACCACGAACGGCGTGATAAATACCGCCGAAGCCCAATACGGCAGAAGAAATCAGGTGTAGGACACCAATAACAAAGTAGGGGAAAGTGTCAACAATTTCGCCACCAGGACCAACACCCCAACCCAAAGTAGCCATGTGAGGGATTAGAATTAATCCTTGCTCGAACACAGGCTTTTCGGGAATGTAGTGAGCAACCTCAAATAGGGTCATTGCGCCAGCCCAGAAAACGATCAGGCCAGCATGGGAAACATGAGCTCCCAGCAACTTACCAGAGAGGTTGATCAGACGGGCATTACCAGACCACCAGGCGAAACCGGAAGATTCTTGGTCACGATTGCCCGCAACCATACCAACATTATTAGAGAGCGTTACCACGCGGTAGTACCTCCTCAGGGAACTCAAAGTTTTGGTGAGGTTGGTCTGCCGGAGCCATCCAAGCCCGGAGACCCTCATTTAGCAAAATGTTCTTAGTATAGAACGTCTCAAATTCTGGATCTTCTGCTGCCCGGATTTCCTGGGACACGAAGTCATAGGCTCGCAGGTTCAATGCTAAACCTACAATTCCTACTGCACTCATCCACAAGCCAGTTACTGGCACAAACAGCATAAAGAAATGCAGCCAGCGCTTGTTGGAGAAGGCAATGCCGAAGATTTGAGACCAGAACCGGTTAGCGGTGACCATTGAGTAGGTCTCTTCCGCTTGGGTCGGGTTGAACGCCCGGAAGGTATTGGCTTTGTCACCATCCTGGAACAGGGTATTTTCCACCGTTGCCCCATGAATGGCACACAGCAGAGCACCACCGAGTACCCCAGCTACGCCCATCATGTGGAAGGGATTCAGTGTCCAGTTGTGGAAGCCTTGCAGGAACAGGATGAAACGGAAGATACCCGCTACTCCGAAGCTAGGAGCAAAGAACCAGCTGGACTGTCCCAACGGGTACATCAGGAACACGCTGACAAATACTGCAATCGGCGCACTGAATGCGATCGCGTTGTAGGGTCTAATGCCTACTAGACGAGCAATTTCAAATTGCCGCAGCATGAACCCAATCAGACCAAATGCTCCGTGGAATGCTACGAAGCTCCACAACCCTCCTAGTTGGAACCAGCGAGTCAAGTCTCCTTGGGCTTCTGGTCCCCACAACAGCAGTAGGGAATGTCCCAGACTGTTGGGAGGAGAGGACACTGCTACGGTCAGGAAGTTACAACCTTCTAGGTAAGAAGATGCTAAGCCGTGGGTGTACCAAGAGGTTACAAAGGTGGTACCAGTTAGCCAGCCCCCTAACGCCATGTAGGCACAGGGGAACAACAGAATGCCGGACCAGCCGACGAATACAAAGCGATCGCGCTTGAGCCAGTCATCGAGGATGTCAAACCATCCTCTGGTGCTGGGGGCGCGTCCTACTGCTACTGTCATAGATTCAAATCCTCATACATATAACGATTTGCAAGGATTCAAAATTGGGACGCTTTTACGTCTTTTTAGCGACACTTCCACCCTTTTAGAGGTGGATTTCCCTTAGATTTCAGTGAGGCAAGAGTCACTTTCCTCTTACAGGATGGTCTTTTAACGGGATCCCACAGGCTATCAGGTTAGGCTGTGGTCACTTAATGTTTCTTAAACTATCACGCAGTTAAACCCTTGACTTGATTCTCCCATAAGGAGAGTTGGGTTACAAACGTTACATACAATAATAATAAATACCAAAAATTTTACAAAATTACACATACTCCTCAGATTTTTTTGAGATTTGGTGTCAAAAGTTACATAATTTCCCTGTCTTGGTCAAAAATGTGATACAAGTTCTAGATGAGCTCGCTGGAGTATCCATAACTTACTGATTTACTCTCGGTCCTCAGCACTATTGTCAAGTCAGATTTCATAGAGGCAACCACATCTTCTCATGGCAGCATCCACCAACCAACTGGAAAACCTGGTACTTCGACAATCGGTTCTTGGCTCTCGCCGTTTGAGCAACTATTTAGTGGCAGGAGCTGTATCTATAGGAGGTATAGGCTTTTTCCTGGCAGGGCTTTCGAGTTATCTCAACATGGATCTACTCCCGATTGGAGATGCAACCAACCTAATTTTTATCCCTCAGGGAGTAGCAATGGGTTTCTATGGCGTTGCTGCGCTGTTGCTATCTCTCTACCTATGGCTAACCATTTATTGGGATATCGGCGGAGGCTACAATGAATTTAACCAAGAAACAGGTATGGTCAGAGTAGTGCGGTCTGGCTTTCCCGGTAAAAACCGTGAAGTCGAATTCAGTTGCCGTACAGAAGATGTCCAGTCGATTCGAGTAGACATCAAAGAGGGTCTAAATCCACGCCGAGTCCTCTACGTGCGCACTAAGGATCGTCGGGAAGTTCCTCTGACTCGTGTCGGTCAACCCATCTCCCTTTCGGAATTAGAAAATCAGGGAGCAGAGCTGGCTCGTTTCTTAGGAGTTCCCTTGGAAGGGTTGTAAATTCCTAGGTGGCACACTCCCCCATCAAGTTGCTTCCTGCTTAAATAAAGCTTCTTAAATAATTCAGTAGTATAGGCTACAGAAACCTAGAAAGTTAACAAGATAATGAGAATAAATATCCGGCGCTGGCTATCGGTGATTTTAGTAGTGTTAGGTCTGGTAATAGCAGGATGCAGCAACCCAATGGCAAACTCAACGGAATCATCAACTCCCCAAAACAACCCTACTCCTGCTGAAACCACCAGCAATCCCCAATTCAGCAATTTACCCCGACTAGACAACAAAGCTACTGTTGAGCTGAGGGTAAAAGGCTCACCGATTACTATTGAAGTGGATGGAACCAATGCCCCGATTACAGCTGGCAACTTTGTGGATCTGGTTCAAAAGGGTGTTTATGACGGACTAGTGTTTCACCGAGTGGTAAGGGAACCTCAACCATTTGTTGTCCAAGGTGGTGATCCCCAAGGAAAAAATCCAAAATTCCCAGTAGAGCTTCTGGGCACAGGGGGGTTCATAGATCCACAAACGAAGGAAACTCGCTACATCCCACTAGAAATTAAGCCGAAGGGGGCAGAGGAACCGATATACAGAAAAACCTTTAAGGTAGCCGGAATTAATAGTGATCCTCAGTTGACTCATACTCGTGGTGCTGTTGCCATGGCTCGTTCCCAAATGCCAGACTCAGCCTCTTCACAGTTTTACTTTGCCCTAGCAGAACTGCCTTTCTTGGATGGGGACTATGCTGTATTTGGCTATGTCACTAAAGGTATGGATGTGGTAAACAAAATTCAGCAAGGCGATCGCATTGAATCAGTCAAGGTCATTCAAGGCATCGAAAACCTGAAGAAAGCTGAAGATAAAGAATAACGATCTTTCAACGAATCCGTGCAGGTATGCGTTACTGGGATTGGATTAGTATCTGCTTTAGGCAACCTCAAACCCAGTTGGCAGCATTTGCTAAACGGTGAGTCAGCTATTAGCTGGTATCAACCCTTCGCCAATTTATCACCTCTACCGTTGGCTATGATTGGTAAGACACCAGCTTCTATTGAACAGCTGACCTACCAGGTTGTAGCAGATGCTCTTGAAGATGCTAAATTAACCATCCCTCTCAAGGATTGTGGTGTGGTGATTGGTTCCAGTCGTAGCTGTCAGGCGGCTTGGGAGCAACTAGCCCAGGAACAGATGACTAGTCAGAGCAAACTCGACACCGAACCAGAGTATAAGCGATTCGATATCTTAAATGAGACCTTAACTCTAGAGCATTGGTTAGATACTCTACCCCATCAACCAGCTATTGCTGCTGCCCATTACATCGGTTCCTTTGGGCCAGTCCTAGCACCAATGGCAGCTTGTGCAACAGGAATTTGGGCGATCGCTCAAGGATTTGAATTGATTCAAACTGGTCAATGCCAACGAGTCATTGCTGGTGCTGTAGAAGCACCAATTACTCCTCTAACCCTAGCCGGATTTACTAAAATGGGGGCTCTAGCAAAAACTGGTGCTTACCCCTTTGACAAGCAACGTCAAGGCTTGGTGTTGGCAGAGGGAGGTTCTGTCTTGGTATTGGAGTCAGAGGATTTGGCTCGTCGTCGAGCCGCCCCTATCTATGGAAAATTACTGGGGTTTGGCTTAACCTCGGACGCTTATCATGTCAGTAAACCTAACCCAAATCGACAGAGTGCGATCGCAGCTATCAAACAATGTCTAGACCGCAGCCACCTATTTCCTAAAAATATTGATTATATCCATACCCACGGTACCGGAACCAAACTTAATGACCAGAATGAAGCGGAGCTGATTCAGCAGCTATTTCCCCAAGGGGTGGCAATCAGTTCTACCAAAGGAGCCACCGGTCACACTCTTGGTGCTTCTGGAGCCATTGGTACTGCTTTGTGTCTAATCGCTTTAAAACACCAAACCTTACCCCCTTGTATTGGGTTGAGGGAACCGGAATGGGATTTGGATTTCGTAACTATAGCGCGTCAGTGCCAAGTCAGGCAGGCACTATGTTTTAGCTTTGGTTTCGGGGGGCAAAATGCAGTAACCGCTTTAGGAATACCCAGGAATTGCCGACATTAACCCACAATAATATCGTATAGGTGATATCGTTAAGGAAACATTAAGTTTAATTAAATATACAAAACCAATCCCCTTGGGATTTAGGTTAAATCGACTTCATGCCGCAATTAGGAGCAACCCATAATAGTTATGATGTCCAACCAATCCCTTTCCTCTGACCAATATTGTGATCAGTCCAAGGATGACTATCCCCAGCACTTGGACAAGCCAGAGGAAGCTTGCGGAGTCTTTGGTATCTATGCACCAGAGCAAGATGTCGCTAAGCTGACTTACTTTGGTCTATTTGCCCTACAGCACCGAGGTCAGGAATCATCAGGGATTGCTACCTTTGATGACAAGCAGCTCCATGTCTACAAAGATATGGGGCTAGTCTCCCAGGTCTTTAATGAAGAAATTTTGGATCAGCTACCTGGTCAGATTGCCGTTGGTCATAACCGCTATTCTACCACTGGTTCTAGCCATATCGCCAATGCTCAACCAGCCGTGGTGGAAACTCCCTTAGGACCGTTGGCTTTGGCTCATAACGGTAACTTGGTCAACACTATCCAATTACGTGATGATTTACTCAAGCATAACTCTAACTTGATGACCACTACCGATTCAGAACTAATCGCCCTAGGGATCGCTGCAGAGGTTAACCATGGCAAAGGGTGGTTGGAGGCAGCAATGAGTGCCTTTCAATCTTGCCAAGGAGCGTTTAGTTTAGTGATTGGCACACCGGATGGATTAATGGGTGTTCGTGACCCCAATGGCATTCGCCCTCTAGTGATTGGCACCTTAGGTGGCAATTCTGGGGGCTACGTCCTGGCATCAGAAACCTGTGGTTTAGATATTATCGGTGCTGACTATCTGCGGGATGTGGAACCGGGAGAATTAGTCTGGATTAATGACGAAGGCATTGCTTCCTTCGACTGGAGTCAAAAGCCAGAGCGCAAAGTTTGTATCTTTGAGATGATTTACTTTGCTCGCCCTGATAGCATCATGGATGATCAAACTGTGTTTAGCTATCGGTTACGCCTAGGGCGTCAGCTGGCAAAAGAGTCAACACCAGATGCGGACATGGTGATTGCTGTACCCGATTCCGGTGTCCCGGCAGCTATCGGCTTTTCCCGAGAGTCCGGTATTCCTTACGGAGAGGGACTGATTAAAAATCGCTATGTAGGTCGCACCTTTATCCAACCCACTCAGAGTATGCGAGAAACTGGCATCCGAATGAAACTTAATCCCCTCAAAGATGTCTTAGTTGGTAAACGAGTGGTACTAGTAGATGACTCCATTGTTCGAGGAAACACCAGCAGCAAACTTATCAAAGCTTTGCGTGATGCAGGTGTAGCTGAAGTACATATGCGAGTCTCCTCGCCCCCAGTCACTCATCCTTGCTTCTTTGGAATAGACACCGATAACCAAGAGCAACTGATTGCCGCCACCAAGTCAGTAGCAGAAATAGCCAATTATATTGGTGTGGATTCCCTCGCTTATCTGAGTTGGGAGGGAATGATGCTAGCCACAAGGAAAGACTCCAAGAGTTTCTGCTCTGCTTGTTTCACAGGTCATTACCCTGTTCCCCTTTCAGAAGAACTCAAGCGTTCTAAATTGATGCTGGAAGAGGTACAGGTTTGAAGGTAAAAGAAAAAAGGTAAAAGGTGGCACCACACCCATAACAGGGTGAATAAATTCTCCCGATCCCTTTGCCTTTTTCCTGCCCCCCGATCTTTGGGGGGATAAGGGCAGCCTTGATGATACTGTTGGCGGCTTAGTAAATTTATTGAGGTTGCCAAGGCTGATCATCCCCTAAAGTTAAGAAATTCTACACGAGCTCTGCTAATGCCCACCATTGTTCAATACATAGGTTATTATTATCACTGAGTGGTTATTATTATCACTGAGTGATTAAAAACGATTATGGGTGAAGCAAAACGCCGGAAAGCAGCACTGGGAGAAGACTACGGGAAAGAAGCCAACATATTTCCATGGCTCCCGATAACTAAAAGTCAGGGTGAGCAGTTTGTTAAATGGACGACTAGGGGAGCTTGGGCTGGTATTGTCTTTATGATTGTATTCTGGCTAACGGTGAGATTTATAGGACCGGCATTTGGTTGGTGGCAAGTAAATTAACATCTAAGGCTCGCTAATAACACGGAACTATCGGTTGTGCTTGAACCGGTAGTTAGGTTAGTTAAAGAATTTCCATAAACATATAGAAACTACTAATGTATATCCCTTGACTCATGAAAATTATGACAAGGGAGCCAATTTGCCTTGACCGACAGGTTAATTTTGGGATAGAACAAGGCAAGAGATTAAGGAAAAGATTGACAAGAGTCTATTTCTTAGAAAAATCCCCCAATTTTATCCTGATTTATCTTGAAACATGAAGATTAAATTTTTAAGAAAGAATAGAAGCTCTAAAATCTAGGAGTGGTGTTTGGAGAACAGAAGTGTTTATACGACTTGCAGAGGAGCACCGTCAATTTGTCCGAGATTTAGTAATGAATCTACAGGCGTTGGCAATTGTACTAGAAAACCAAGGCTATTTAGCCTCCTGCTACACCTGTGGTGGGCAGATGAATAGCGCATCGTTTATGGTTAGCTTGGGGGACAATCACCTGATTCGATTTTTGGTTTCAGATTACGGGATCACTTGGACTGAAATGCGCGATGACCGAGAGCTGATGAAGTTGGAAGGTGCTGAAGCAATTGGTCAACTACAAGATCTCGCCAATCTGGTTAAATACCGAATTCGTCCTTCAGAATCTCACCCTGCCCTTAAGTTACCAGTGCCGTGACCTTAGAACTGAGTAAGGCAAAACAGGAATCCAACCAGGATTGGTAAACACAGATTCCTAAATACAGATAGATAGCACAGTTTTATCCATATAATCCTGTCCATCTGTGTTTTGATCAACATCAACAGCGAAAGGGAAAAATTGATGGCTGGCTAATTGGTGGCTGGCTAATTGAGTGTTGAAGGTTAACTGTTAACTCTCAACACTCAACTTGAAATACTTCATCCAAAGCAAAAGCCCATAGAGTGCTTTACCAAAGGTTAAGACCGACGGCTAAGAGGTAGTACCAAATTGTCTGTCATCAAAGCAGTACAGGGGGATAATTTGAGCTTTTTCCTGGACAGCTTGATAGAGTGGTTCATGGTCATGGATCCGTAAATCGTTGCGATACCAGATCAGGATAAGTTTTTGATTCACAGTGGCTGAGGTCGGTTCTGTTTGATTTTGCCAAGATCCACGAAAGCACGAAAATGCCATTAGGCCGTAGTCCTTATGTCATCTGATGGTTAGGGGTGCTTTTTGAAGTTGCAGATTTTTGTAGTCCGATTGGATGGCATGCTGCAACTGCTGTAGCTGTGCGCTAGTAGTGCATTTTTCCACTTTACCAGCGTCACCCTTACGGATCAATTGCTCTACTGTGTCTCGGCGTTCGCGTAGCGTGGCCTAAAGGCCATCGACAAACAGAACATCAGACCAGAGCTAGATTTTGAGAATCCATGATTCAGGAATGTCGGTAAGTATGGCAATTTGGCGCTTAGTAATGGGAAACTTCTTAGGCGCTTTGATGCGGCGAAATAAAACAGTGATTAGAGCCAAGAATTTGGTTTTATTGATGATTTGGTTGAGATAGGTGCTTTGTCATAGCGATCGCTGGCACAATGTCATCTAGTGTGATGTCGAACATGAAGGTGAATCGAGCATCAGGTATTAAGCAGCGCAGTGCTTGTAGATGGGCTTCTGCTTGATTTCGGCGGCGAAAGCGAGGGACAACGATTCCCTGGCATTTAGGCAGATGGCGGATGATGCGCCAAGGAAATAGTTCATCTTTATAGCTCATTGATGCACTCCTAATTAATTGCTTGTTGTATTCTAAGAAAAGAAAGTTTTGTAGTCCCATCTTGATCCAACACAGTGATGGGCGATTTACAGACTTAATTCCACAGACTTAATTCCAATACATGTGTGTAATTATGTTCATTAAGTTATCAAGTGTCTATGCTTAAAATAAGCTTCTGATCTAACTTTGGTGTGTAGGCGATGAGCCCAAGCAATGAGAAGCACACAGACAAAACAAGGAGAATATAAAATCCGAGTTAACAAACATGCTAACGCCAAGCAGCATTAAGAAACTAGACAAATTGGCCAAGAGGTTGAAGAGCAGTCGCAGCGAGTTGGTAGAGCAGTTTGCTAGAAGTCAAGACAATCCTAGTCTGGTTGCCAGACACAAATGCTGGAGGCGCACACCTATAGGGAATTTAATTCTTAATGGTAAGAGCGCACCTAGGGTATTTTTGACTCAGAGATCCAATCAGGTTGGAATCCCACGGCAGAAGCGGAAGTAGATATTAAGGAGCTCGAACGGCTATTAGAGGAGTTGCACAAACGACTTAATGCTAATTTTGCCAACAATCCGGAAGTCTGCGGTGACCTTAGAAGATCATTAGTGAGATGCATCTAACGCGATCGCATATCCTTTCCATCATAGATCGTCCCAGGTCGGCAAAAGATTCCTTAGGTAATCCTGTAGGCATGAACGCTCAACTGGAAAGTGCTAGCGTACAGCATCTTTCAAGTCATTTCATGATACAGTTTTCCATGAATAAACTCTTCCGATGTCTTGGTGCGCGTTCCCATGGCGAGGGAACCTCGCCGGGGTCGCACCGCTATCTAGGAATTCTTGTCACTCTTATCTTGAATAGTATCGGGCTACACTCCTGTACCCCTCAAATTAGTCCCTGTCACATTCAAACTCAAGAAGCTCGAAGTATAAGTGTGCAGTCTAATGAGCCTATCTATAACGAGATTTTTGGCAATCAAGAATGCTCACCTCAAAAGCTTGTCTTAAGAATTCCTGTAAACTCAATACAAGAAATTCCAGATACCAATAGTTTACTGAATCATAGATATACTCCCAATATTGTAACCTTATTAACATTTTCTCATCAACCTAAAAGTTTTTATATCAGACGTATTGATAACCATAAGGACGGATGGGTTTATAAAAAAGCTAGTTGCTTAGCTTGGAAATGGTCTAGGGAAGATGAGCAACAAGTTTTAAATTTAAGTCTGGAGAGAAATCTCCAAATTCGTGACCCTAAAATTAAAAGTGTTATTTTCATAGTTTCTTTGCCCTTTGAAATCAAAGATGCTCAAACCAATGTTAACCTTCAAGTTTACACCTGGGACTTATTTGAAGGAATTTATTATTTAAAACTCAAAAATTATCCCAATTTAAAAGAAATATTAAGACAAAAGGAGAGGAGAAGCAGTCAAGCCAGTAATGCATTTCGTGATGGGAAAACTGTTAAACATGAAATTCAAAAAGAATTAAACCAGATAGATGATATTGGAGGAATACATCTTAATAATTATTTTGAGTCAATACTGGATGGAGAATACCTCAAAAAATATACTCCTAGTTCAGAGTATAACTATTG
>NZ_JAAHIE010000155.1:0-14061 GCF_010671945.1 Moorena sp. SIO4E2 | reverse complement strand
AAATTGCTCAAAGTGCATTTCGGACACTGGTTCCTGTAACAATTTTTCTAATACAATTTGCGGTTTGACTTCAGCAATATCTTCTTCGAGGATTTGATTCAGCTTAATTTTGTCTTCTATTTCCAGAGTAGTGATTGCTTCGATAATAGACTCGAAAGGAATTAGCATTTTGACAGCAGCTTGTATCATGTTTACCTTCCGGGATTATGTTTATATGATTACTTAAGTTACTATAGTAGCCCCAATTTACCGCTGTGGTAACGGGAGTTTATGTTTATTAACATTTCATTCCCACTGATCATCTTAACTGTTGACTATTTTACCAAAATGTGTTTAATCCAGCCATAAAATTCTACCAGCTATGGTTATTGTCAACAGATCAGGACATAGTATGAAAATGAGCAAAAATGTAGTTAAATATACTCTTAACCATGGAAAACTACTTTTTCCTAGCTTACTAAGCAGGGATTATAGGATGTCTGTATAATTACTCTAATAAAAATTTCCCGATCTACCCACACTTCCCACACTTCCCACACTTCCCACACTTCCCATACTTCCCACAGTTCCCATCTCCCTATTAAACGAATGCTTACTTGTTTTATTCAAAACCTGAAAGGTAAGCAGTCAGCAGTCAGCAGTCAGCAGTCAGCAGTCAGTTTAAAATAAACCTCGTTCCTAGCACAGGCTTTGGCCTTGGCCTTTCGGCCACGCTACGCGAATGGCCACGCTGTGCGAACGACGCTCTCACTTGACTCAGATTAAACTAATGCTTACCTCTTTTATTCAAAAGCTGATCACTAATCACTAATCACTAATCACTTATATAGCACTACGCATTTAGATTAGGACATTCCTAAACTCCGAAACGTAAGTAATCGCTTACTTTTAGGTGCGACCCGTGGCGAATTTAATTCGCCTACGGAAAGCGCACCTTTGACTTCTGACTTCTAACTTCTGACGCTAAGCGTAGCGCTATAGCTGATGGCTGATGGCTGACAGCTGACTGCTGAATGCTTACTTTGGGAGTAAAATCACCAACATCCCTATTAGTTCGGTCGGGTGCGATGGAACCAACAGAAGCACAATATCTAATTCTCAATGCTTTGGATACCTTAGGATTACTAGAAAATACTGTTTATGACCAAGACAATGGCATTTGGTACATCAGCACTGCCAGCCTTCTTCTGCCCTTTGCTATGCTTTTACCAAATGGTGAAATTACCCCGATTACACCTCTAGCCGAATTATGAAGCCCTTAAGTGAATTACAACAACAGCAATATCAACGAATGGTAGAACTCTCCACTCTGGCCCGTCAGCGATATCTGGACTCCGGAGGAGATCCAAACCGAGCCTCAGGGAGTCTACACAATGAAAATTATATGACTGCGGAAGAACAGCAGGAATTCTTGGTATTAGCTAGGGCACTTTCCGGGATATACATTAATAATGGTTATGTTTACTGTCAAGGGCGGTCTTGGAAATTACCCGAAGTGTTGAATCACGACTAGAGGGGGAGTGTGGGGAGAGGGGGAAGTGTGGGAAGTGTGGGAAGTGTGGGAAGTGTGGGGAGACTTAAAAACTCTTGAAAAGATTTATTAAAATAAGCTATAAAAATAAGCTACAATATAATATTTATCTAAATAATTATACCCATTTCCCTATCTCCCTATCTCCCTACTTCCTGCTCCCTGCTCCCTATTTCCCGATTCCCGACTCCCGACTCCCGACTCCCGACTCCCCTACATACCACAAATTTCCCTTAATTCTTCTTCGTCTTGATGAGTGACAAGGTAATCATGGAGCCAATCACAACTCTGTTCCACTAAATCCTCTAGATCTAAATTCCATAAAATTACAGTATTGTCTGCACTAGCAGAAGCAAGAGTCTGGCCATCTGGGCTAAAGACCACGCTATTGACCCAATCGCTATGTCCGGTGAGGGTGTGCAGGTCTTTGCCTTGGTGATTCCATAGTTTCACCGTCTTGTCCCAACTAGCAGAAGCAAGAGTCTGGCCATCTCGGCTAAAGACCACGTTATTGACCCAATCGCTATGTCCGGTGAGGGTGTGCAGGTGTTTGCCTTGGTGATTCCATAGTTTCACCGTCTTGTCCCAACTAGCAGTAGCGATAGTCATGCCATCTGGGCTAAAGGCCACGCTAGTGACATTTGCGTTGTGTTCGGTGAGGGTGTGCAGGTGTTTGCCTTTGAGATTCCACAGTTTCACGGTGTTGTCCCAACTAGCAGAAGCGATAGTCATGCCATCTCGGCTAAAGGCGACGCTATTGACAGGTTCGCTATGTCCAGTGAGGGTGTGCAGGTGTTTGCCTTTGAGATTCCACAGTTTCACCGTGTTGTCATCACTAGCAGTAGCGATAGTCATGCCATCTGGGCTAAAGACGACGCTATTCACCCAATTGCTATGTCCGGTGAGGGTTTGCAGGGGTTTGCCTTCTCGATTCCACAGTTTCACCGTGTTGTCATCACTAGCAGTAGCGATAGTCATGCCATCTGGGCTAAAGACGACGCTATTCACCCAATCGCTATGTCCGGTGAGGGTGTGCAGGTGTTTGCCTTGGTGATTCCATAGTTTCACCGTCTTGTCCCAACTAGCAGTAGCAATAGTCTGGTCATCTCGGCTAAAGGCCACGCTAGTGACATCTGCGCTATGTCCAGTGAGGATGTGCAGGTCTTTGCCTTTGAGATTCCACAGTTTCACGGTGTTGTCCAAACTAGCAGAAGCGATAGTCATGCCATCTCGGCTAAAGGCCACGCTAGTGACAGGTTCGCTATGTCCAGTCAGGGTGTGCAGGGGTTTGCCTTTGAGATTCCACAGTTTCACGGTGTTGTCCCAACTAGCAGAAGCGATAGTTTGGCCGTCTGGGCTAAAGGCGACGGTTATGAGATATTGGCTATGTCCGGTGAGGGTTTGCAGTACTTTGCCTTGCAGATTCCACAGTTTCACGGTGTTGTCCAAACTAGCAGTAGCGATAGTCATGCCATCTGGGCTAAAGGCGAGACTAGTGACATCTGCGCTATGTCCAGTGAGGGTATGCAGGTGTTTGCCTTTGAGATTCCACAGTTTCACGGTGTTGTCCCAACTAGCAGAAGCGATAGTTTGGCCGTCTGGGCTAAAGGCGAGACTAGTGACAGGTTCGCTATGTCCAGTCAGGGTGTGCAGGGGTTTGCCTTTGAGATTCCACAGTTTCACAGTCTTGTCCCAACTAGCAGAAGCGATAGTCATGCCATCTCGGCTAAAGGCCACGCTAGTGACAGGTTCGCTATGTCCAGTGAGGGTGTGCAGGGGTTTGCCTTTGAGATTCCACAGTTTCACGGTGTTGTCAAAACTAGCAGAAGCGATAGTCATGCCATCTGGGCTAAAGACGAGGCTATTGACAGGTTCGCTATGTCCAGTCAGGGTGTGCAGGTGTTTGCCTTGTAGATTCCATAGTTTCACCGTCTTGTCCAAACTAGCAGAAGCGATAGTCATGCCATCTGGGCTAAAGGTGACGCTAGTGACAGGTTCCCTATGTCCAGTGAGGGTGTGCAGGTGTTTGCCTTGTAGATTCCATAGTTTCACGGTGTTGTCCCAACTAGCAGAAGCGATAGTCATGCCATCTCGGCTAAAGGCCACGCTAGTGACAGTATCAGTATGTTTATCCAGGCTATTATACTGGTTGACGCCATAGAGAGATTGCTGCAACTTAGCGATCACTTGTATTCTAGTATCACCTTTTACCCTTTTTGTCTTTTGGAGTTTTCCTACTGGCCTTAAACTCTCTTTTAGAGCATCAAAGGGTTGCTTTGAGCTAAACAAGAGTTCTGAAGATTGACTCAGGGCTTTAATTTCACTTTCTTCTGCCTTTCTCGCCTGTTTACTAGACTCCAATCCAAAAACCGTTGAAACAACTGTCCCCAATACCAACACAGCAATAAACCCTGCCACCCCTAACCAGCGGTTACGGGTCATTTGCTTGTGCTTGTGACGGCTGACCTCAATATACTCCTCCGCCAGCCCATTCAACATCCCCAATTCACCATACTTTCTTAAATACTCCTGGGCTTCTATTAACCTCCCCCCAAGCAACAGTAAACCGGCATCATCACGCTTCTTTCCCTTCTCTTGCCATTCAAGCGCCGCCGCTTCCAGCTTGCTTTCGATCACCATCGCTTCTGTGTAAGTCTGCTTCCACTCCAGCAACCTTCCCCAGTGGCGAATCAAGGCTTCATGTACCACATCCAAAACCACATCCTGGGAATTTTCTTGATGACTTCTAGTAATCAAGCGGTTGTCTGAACTGGCTAAGGTCTGGCTAACAGCATCGAGCAGTTCTAAACTGTGATGAGAATTGACTAACTCCCCCAGGCGTACTCGTCTACGGGTATCGAGAGTCTCTCCCACTTGAGTTAATTCCAACAACAAACGCCTAGCCACAGTTTGTTCTACCTGGGAGAGACTATCAAATACCTGATTTGCCTTCTTTTCCAGAGTTCCCTCAATTCCCCCTAACTGTTGATAGGTTTCTAACCGTAAAAACGTTTCCTGCTGCTGTCTTGACTGTTTCCATAATTCCGTCAGAGTATATTGGAGCAGGGGAAGGCTACCTGGATAATCTTCGACATCGTTAATCAGTTGCTGTTTTAATCTCCCCTCAATCCCTAATCCTACTAATTCCGCCGGTAGTGCGATCGCTTCTTCAATTTCCTCATGGTTCAAGTGGTCAACATTAATTAATGGTCTATTAATCTTCTCTACTAATTTAGGATACTCTCGCAACCGCCCCCGAAAGTCAGAGCGCATGGCAATTAAAACAATTAAATTGTCTGTATTCTCGATTAATTCAATTAAACCGTTAAAGAATTCCTGGCGTTGGTCAGGTTGAATCATAGTGAAGCACTCTTCAAACTGGTCAATAATCATGACCATCGGAGTTTTACTAAAATTCTCTGGCTGGGCGTTGCTGATGGGAATGCCCCCTAAATCCCCCAACTTTGGGGGACTTTGAAAGTTTTGTTCCCCAGAATCAGCCACACCCTCTCCCTGCTTCTCTAAAAGCTCCCCCTTTTCCAGGACCTCCTGTAACCTTTGCTTTGGTATTTCACCTGGAGTGAAAGGTTCTAGATAATGCCAGCGATCGCTTCCAACAATTGCCTGACCTAACTTCAGCTGATACAATAATCCTGCTCTGAGTAAGGAAGACTTGCCACTGCCGGAAGCCCCTAACACTACCAGCAGACGGTCTTGATTTTTCACTCGCTCAATTAACTGCTCGGTCAACTGAGAACGACCGTGAAACACCAGAGCATCTTCTGGTAATGCGGTAAAATAAGACAGAGACCGGTAGGGGCACTTATCCTGAAAGCTCAGTTTCGGAAACTGAGTAGTCAGTATAATGGCTTGTTGTGAGTTAGCGATTAAAGGACGTTGCTGAGTCATTGACATCCGCTGCTCAATAAACAAGGCCAAATTATGACTATTAACAATACCATCCGGGTAATTTTCCGGATTCAATCCTGCCAGTAACTCCTTGGTAAATACTCCTTGTTCATGGCTAATCTCTACTCCCGGCTCGTAGGAACGAGTAGCAGTAATCAAGCAGTAAGCTTTATCAGTTGGGATAAATTTCAGTAACTCGCCACTGTAGCAACAATCTAACCAAATCACTACCTGTTTCACTGGGCTAGTTGCGATTTGCTGACCCAATTCCTGCAGAGGATAGCCATAAATTCCCACATCCGGAAAGGCATCACTAGTCACTAAGAAAACCTCTTCAATGCCATCCACCTCTTGTCTACAGCCATGGCCTGAAAAGAAGAATAGGGCGGTTTCTGGAGCTTGGTTAGGAGCAGGAGGATTAAACAGATTAGCAACTGCTTCCCTTAATTCCTCTAATTTTACTAGTCCTGTGCTCGATAGTCCCCCTGGTCCTTTTTGGGTCAACCCAAGGGGTAAGTCCTGAATCCGGAACGGTTCATAGCCATACTGTTGTAATCGTTGAGCGACATTTTCCCCGTCTTTAACAGCAACGGTCAGGTCGTTAAAGTTGGTGTATTCTGGATAACGGTTAATCCCAACGATTAGGGCTTCCCATTCCGGTGTCATTGGAGCGAGGTTGTGAAATTTTTATTAGCATAACATAATATCGCAATTTCGAGCACTCGGCTGATCCTTCATGTATAAAGATAGTAGATAGTGATCGAAGTAGTGACAGTGGCTGATGAATACCAACAAAACCCTATTAGCTTTTTTACTTGCTCTGACCGATTTAGACACACCCTTGAGTCAACCTGAGAATAAGAGCATCAAAGAAATTGGCGATCAACTTGATGCCCAACCTCTGGCCTGGGAGAAGTATACCAAACCCAAGCTGCTAGAGATGATTGCCGCCAATCCTGAGTTAAATCAACGTTACCAAACCTATTACAACCAACTTGACACTACGGTCGATATTCCTCCAGACTATCTCCCCACAGAAGCCGAAATCCAGCCAGTCAATACACCTAGCCGTACCTCGATCATGAGAGGACATAAACCTAAGTCATCACCTACAGGCTATGACCAACAAATTAATAATATTGTGATTGTCGTCAGTCGTTCAGAACAGCCACAAGAAGTTGTCCAAAAATTACCCTTGGAAAAACTTAAAGGGTTTTTAGGGGCTTCTAAAAAGTAAATTACCCAATTCGGGAGTCGGGAGTCGGGAGTCGGGGTAATAAAATTGAAGGGTGCATCTGATATTTGTAAAAAAAAAGATAACTGTGGGAATTTTATGATAATTTTTGCCTAATTGCAAAAGCGATGAAGTCGCTACCAAAAATCCTTAAATCCTTATAGAGTTGATTAACTCTTGCCTGTTGCCTGTTGCCTGTTGCCTGTTGCCTTTCCATAAGGTAGTATGTTCACAACTAAAATAAAAATGCTATAGTGAGCGATATAATCTTTCCAACTCTCGATTTATTTTTATATGACTTACGAGATGCTCTCAACCTCACTGAAGCTGAGAAGCAAGAAAAGCAAGCTAAGTTTCGAGCTAAACTCCCAGCAGATAGTAAATTCTTCGATCCTGATCTAGAAACCAAATATTTAGAACTACTCCCTAAACAAAAGTATTATGACTTTACCACAGCAAACGATACCCTAGAAGGGTACTACTATCCTGTCCGCTTAAATGATACCTATGGCTTGCAAATTGATTGTTCCATTAACAATCAAACCGACCCCCAAACCCCTGACTGTTTTGCCAGACTGCGAGCAGAAATTGAATGGAGATTACAAGGGGAAAGGGCGACCCTAGGGCAAACTTGGATGCTTTCTGGATGGTTACCGAAAACGTCGAGCAAAAGCTACGAATATATTGCTAAATCCTGTTATCATGTTTTCCAGACAGCGGCGAATTGGTCACAAGATTTACAAGGAGTATCAACACCCGAAAGTTCGACCAAACAGGAAAAAGACATTGCCAAATCTGGTGCTCAGGTTTTCGATAAAGCAGGGAATTGGTCACAAGATTTACATGGAAAAGGCAGCTTATTTGGTGGTGAAGTTTTTGAGCTGTGGCGATATCAACCCCTGAATCAGGTCAACTGCCATGTAATCATTATGCTCTTTTCTGACCAAGAAAGTATGGAAAAAGCAGCGGAATTGTATACGGATTGGATGGGTCTGTTTAGTTATAGAAACAAAATTTTATGGGCTTACAGCCAAAGTCGCTTAATCAAAAAAACCTTGGTAGCTTACTATAAGCAGGTTGAAGCCAATCAGAGACTTATCAGTGACGAAAACGCTTCTAGTTTTAGAGACCAAACCATCGCCGCAAAACTCGATGATATTCAAAAGTCTTTAGGGAACTATACCCTGGATTTGCCTAAACTAAATTTTCAAAACCAAATTATCGAGATTAATTTATTCAATTATCAAACCCGTTTAGAAATCATCAACCAAAAATGCCAAAAATTAGGTGCCGATAATAACCTAGAGTTTTTAGAAACGTTTAGTAAAGAGGTAAAGGAAAATTACCTATTGCAGGTTACTAAAGACTATGATATAATGGAGATGGCATTACGGCTGCTAGAGACCAGGCTCAATGCCATCCGTAGTCAAATTGAGCTGGAAAAAGCAGAACGCGATCGCACTTTTCAGACTATAGTAACGGTAGTTGGTGCGGGGACAGCTGTCACGGCTTTAATGGATTTTGACGCTAAGCAGTGTGAGACTGTATCCACGCTGATCCCACCCTTCAAAAAGAGCTGTGACAACCCTTGGATCAATAGTGTGATAGTACCAGTTGGGCTAATCCTGATATTTGGAGTAATTGCCTTGTGCTTCAAAAAAATCTTATCAGGTAGTAGGTTGGGTTGAACTGAGCTCAAGGAAGGCAGAAGGCAGAAGCCAGAAGCCAGATGGCAGAAGCCAGAAGCCAGATGGCAGTTCCCGACTTTTGGTGGGCAGTGCAAACCCAATGCTATGGCTAGTCAGTGAATCATACGGATGCACTGCCCACCCTACATGAATTCCCGACTTTTGGTGGGCAGTGCTTAGCAATGCTATGGCTAGTCAGTGAATCATACGGATGCACTGCCCACCCTACATCTGTTCCCGACTCCATTATTAAGCAACGCCCCCGACTCCCGATTCCCGACTCCCGACTCCCAACTCCCGACTCCCGCAACAAGTCTAATCAACTGCTCCCAAGGCTTTCAGGGAGGTAATAGTTGCTTTTGTTAAACCAGTAACACCGGCGATATTCATCCCCTCATAGGGTCTAGGCACTCTCAGGGTTTTGATACATTGACCCTTCTCGATATCCCAAAACTTAATTGTGCCATCGTTGCTGCTACTGGCTAGCATTAAACCATCTCGACTAAAAGCAACAGACCATACCACATTAGTATGTCCATGGAGAGTTTTTAAACATTCACCTGTCTGAACATCCCAGAGCTTACAGGTTTTATCATAACTACCACTAGCGATCAGTTTACCATTAGGGTTGAACGCCACTGAGCGTAATCGATGGGTGTGTCCACGCAAAGTGTTGAGACACTCACCAGTGCCAACATCCCAGACCCTAACAGTGTGGTCTTCACAGCCACTAGCGAGAATTCTGCCATCTCCACTAAAGACAACGGACTTGATGATATTCCGGTGTCCCTGCAAAGTACTTAAACAGTCACCGGTGCCAACATCCCAGAGTTTAACGGTTTGGTCTTCACAGCCACTAGCGAGGGTTGTGCCATCTGGACTGAAAGCCACTGACCAGACCAAACTCGTGTGTCCTAATAAGGTCTGGAAACACTCACCGGTGCTAATATCCCAGAGTCTTACCCTATCGTCATTATGACCACTGGCTAAGATTTCTCCATTGGGACTAAAGGCGACTGAAAGTACCCACTTGGGTCCGTGGAAGGTGTTGAGACATTCACCAGTGCTAATATCCCAGAGTCTGAGGGTTTGGTCTTTAGAGCCACTAACTAAGATTGCACCATCTCGACTGAAGGCAACAGAAAATATCAAATTGGTATGTCCTCGTAAGGTATCGAGGCATTCACCGGTACCAACATCCCAAAGTCTTACGGTTTGGTCTTCACTGCCACTGGCGAGGGTTGTCCCATCTGGACTGAAAGCAATAGACCATACGCCATTGGTATATCCTCGAAACGTGTTGAGGCATTGACCAGTGTTAATATTCCATAGCCTTACGGTTTGGTCATCACTACCACTTGCTAAAGTTACGCCATCTGGACTCAAAGCAATAGACCATACACCATTAGTATGTCCGTACAACTTATTGAGGCATTCACCAGTGCTAAAATTCCATAGCCTTACGGTTTTATCATCACTACTACTGGCGAGAGTGGTTCCATCTTTACTAAAGCCAATTGACCGTATGCTTTTTGTATGTCCCCGCAGCATCTTAACGCATTTACCGGTGCTAAGATTCCATAGCCTTACGGTTTTGTCATCACTACTACTAGCGAGGGTAGTTCCATCGGGGCTGAAAGCCACTGACCTGATCTGATGAGAGTGTCCTTGTAAGGTGCTGAGGCATTCACCTGTATCAGAGTCCCAGAGTTTGATAGTTTTATCTTCACAGCCACTGGCGAGAATGGCACCATCGGGACTACAAGCTACGGCTCTTACGGTTTGGGAGTGCTCTGGCAAGATGTTCAAGCATTCACCGGTACTAACATCCCAGATTCTAACGGTTTTATCGCCACTGCCACTAGCAACAATTGTGCCATCTCCACTGACAGCAACTGACCATATTCTACTCCTATGTCCTCGCAAGGTGTGGAGGCATTGACTGGTAGCAATATCCCAGAGCCTGACGGTTTGATCTTCAGAGCTACTAGCCAAAATCTGAGTCTCTTCACTGTTACCATCATCTAGCCTAGTAAAGGCCAAAGACCATACCCAACTGGTGTGTCCCTTCAAGGTTAAACGGTATTGACTATCAGCAATTTGCCACAGATGAATCTTGCCCATGCTATCACCTGCAGCCAAAAGCTGGCCATCGGGGCTAAATGATACTGACAAAATACTACCAAAAGGTTGAGTAAAAACTGATTTAGCGATGGTAGCATTAGCGAAGTTTACATCTAGCAACTCTACCCCCTGAAGGTAAGCTTGCAAAATAGTGAGATTAGAAAAATCATAACCCCTTAAATCAGTTTTAAGTTGGCAGAGCAGATTAAGGATATTACCGGCTGCATAGCCTACCCTTGGCACCAAGTTTTCTCTTATTTTCGAAAGACTATTATTTAGAGTTTCCTCAAGACAACTTTGACTACTCAAACTAGCGATTAGCTGATCGATTAATGGTTTGAGGAGCAGACGGGATTGACTTTCCCGAATGTACTGTTTTGCCAAAGCCTTCAGCAAACAATGAGAATTAAACAGAGCTATTTTATCGGTGAGTATTTCCTGACTAACCTTGTCAATTACTTTCTCAGTCATGTACTCGATCAGCACAGGTTGCAGGGTAAAGCCTGCTGAACTTTTTTCCAAAGGTAAACGTCTTTGCAGGGATTGCAGTGTTACTGGTAAATGTTGTTTAGCCACTGGTGAGAGGATATCCTCTCGGAGTTGGGCAAGGGAAACAGCTTCCCGATTAATTGCCAACCAGTACAGAATTTCCTGTTCGTGGTCTGACAAGTGCTCAAAGTGCCAGGTTAACACTTCACGAAAGTCATCGAAGACTGGTTTTCCTTCTGTTAAAAAGTCGCCAATATTACCCAAAAATACTTCATCAATATGCTTGGCAACAATTTCTAGGGATAAAGGATTACCGTTGTAAAATTCAATCAGTTCTTGCCATTGCTGATCTGAACCAGAGAACGAGGCAATGGAATTAAAGATTTTCTTGCCATCTGAAACTTCAAAACCGCTTAATTCCAGGCAACGAACCGGTCGTGTTTTGCCTTCAAGTCTGGCAATGGCGTGGGGCTTCTCTCGGCTGGTGATCAACAAGCAGCTTTGATGGGAGACTTCTCCAATTTTTCGGAACAGTTGCTCATACTCCTCATATCCTTCTCGATATTGCCCAGCCTTGTCACCACCTTGTATAATTGACTCTACATTATCCAGGATTAGCAAACAGCGATGCTCACGCAAATAGTGAAGTAGTCGTGATAGTTGAGCATCTATGGTGTCTGGTAAATTGCTTTCTACCTGGTTGGAGAGAAATTTGATCAGCTCTTCGAGAATTTTTATAATGGGAGGAGCATTAAGTAGCGTACGCCAAATGACGTACTCAAACTCATCCTGAATGCCATGATCTAGCTTGAGGGACTGATCAGTTTTGCCAATTCCACCCTTACCTAGCTTCAAAGAGAGTCCAGTTTTGCCAATTCCACCCATTCCTAAAATTGCCACCACTCGGCAACGATCCTGGAGAATCCATTGCACTAAGGTAGCCAATTCTTCGGTACGTCCAAAGAAAACTGGCACATCCGGCGCTGCTGACCAATCTACTCGATTTGAGGGGATTTTAGTGGTTGTCTTCTGGATTGAGGACTTAGGGAGGCTGTTCTCAATCACATATTCCCAGTTAAGTCCTAAAACTTGGCAAAATACCTGGAAAACTTGGGCATTAATCGGCTTTCCTTGCAAGAAGCGTTTCCAAGTAGCTAGGGAGACACCAGGAGCATAGATTTCTTGCAACCCATACTCGGAGGATGCCCAGTCGATATCTGGATTTAAGATCTTACTCGCCTCGACCAGCCATCTGTGATCCTCTATCGTCCATCCCTTTCGGTTTCGATACTGTTTAATTGTTAGTCTTCCCTGTCGAGACGCTTGTAAAGATGGCAAAATCTCACCTCAGCTATAGGATTTACAAATAGGTCATGAACAATCTTGATGATTTCTCATAACATCAAAAACTCTTTGGAGCTCTTTCCTACTGTTCCCTGTTCCCTGAGCCGAAGTTACCTGTTTCGACGGGTCCGCTGTTTACATCTCAAATAAAAATGCTATATTCAAATCGAAGCAAAACCTAAGCTCAAGGGAATCGCAGGTCAACTCTGGCAAACACCCTTAGGCATATTCCAGGTCTAAGAGGGTATTTTAAAGATGTTGGATCCGACTCGAAAGGCCCCCCTAACCCCCCAA
Source organism: Moorena sp. SIO4E2 (assembly GCF_010671945.1). NCBI lineage: Bacteria > Bacillati > Cyanobacteriota > Cyanophyceae > Coleofasciculales > Coleofasciculaceae > Moorena > Moorena sp. SIO4E2. Next base: position 1,448 of record NZ_JAAHIE010000155.1, on the reverse strand, counting down.
AGCAAGGGGGTAAGTTAGTACAAAGTCCCTAAGATTTGGGATTATGATGGCTTATTACCAACATTTGGTACTTCTCAAACATCCTCGCGACCCAGAGAATCTTAATGCGCTACGGGCACCCTAGGCGATGAAGCGTTCGCTTCCGCGTGGCCTACGGCCTCAGCTTCCGCGCTTGTGCAATCGGAGCCTCTGTCAGTAGACATACTGCCAAAGTCAGTCACAATATCCCACCAACACTTAGGTGCGCAAGACCCATTAAGAATTAAATTCGCCACTGGTCGCACCTCAGGAAACCTCTTCACAATCCTGTTCACAATGCTTTGCTACTTGATGTTTTAATAATTCAAATTAGAGCCAGCTGAGAGCTCAAAATTATTATACTTTATTATACAAATTGTCAAGTGCCAATTTTGGATCATCTGTTGTGATCACGAGGTGATCCAAACCTGATCCAAAACTGTGTCTAGCACAGCCTGGGCAAATCCGGAATTCTGGATAATGTGTAATTCAGGTTTAAGTAGTCATGGCACAAACAAGGTCAGAACCCCCATTACTGATCCAAGCAATCCTTGAGGGGTTTGTGGATGGGGTGCTGATTCTAACTACTAACCAAGATTGGTTTCATGCCAATGAGTGTGGACGTCGAATGTGTTCTAAAATCACTCAAGGTAGGTCACAGATAAATTCTATCCCTGACCCAATTTGGCGAGTTTGCGAATCATTAATTGATAGTCGTGAGTGGTTTTGCGATCGCAAACTAATTATCGAAGCTGAAATTCAAGTGGATAAGTCAGTTAACTTTCGGGTTAGGGTTAGATGGTTAACGTTAGAGTTATCTCCAGAACCTTACCTCTTAGTAACCCTAGAAGATCAAAATCAATCTTATCAAATTTCCGCTAGCACTGATGCTCTAAAATATGGCTTAACGCCCCGGGAAGAGCAAATATGGTCACTTAAAAAAGCCAACTTTACTTACCGAGAAATTGCCCAGCAGCTATTTATCAGCATCAATACGGTTAAGAAGCACCTAAAAAATATTTACGCTAAACAAAAATAATGATAGGCATCACCATTATTATATAGCAATACTTGTTTGATGGACTTTATTAATTGGTTTTATGGAGTAGGTATTGGTAGAAAATAAATTTAAATTTGTTCAGGTTTTTAATTTATAATTCAACGAATAAAGTTATGACTATATAGCGTTGATTGCAGTTATGAGGTACAGTCTTTTTTGACGTTGATTCCCTGTTTTGATGCAGCGCATTCCTATTCCCTATTCCCTGTTCTCTCTTCCCTGTTCCCTGTTCCCTGTTCCCTGTTCCCTGTTCCCTGTTCCCTGTTCCCTGTTCCCTGTTCCCTGTTCCCTGTTCCCTGTTCCCTGTTCCCTGTTCCCTGTTCCCTGTTCCCTAAAATCCTGAAATTTTGTACCTCATAGATATTATAAT
>NZ_JAAHIE010000154.1:0-14195 GCF_010671945.1 Moorena sp. SIO4E2 | reverse complement strand
TCAAAAGTTAGATGATGAAGATGCGATCGCAGCGGTTGCTTTGGTTCCCATTTCAGATCAAGAGCAGGAAATCGAAGAGCAGGAACTCCCAGACCAGGAACTCCCAGACCAGGAAGAGTCGGTAGATTCAGATAAATAAACCACTAGAAATAAACCTACAATAGGTTTTTGTAGACGGTTAACCGTCAACCGTCTACAAAACCCACCTTAACTACACTAAGAAAACGGTTTTCTAGGAGGCAACTCAAATGATTCAAACTGCCAAAAAGTTTTACACATTTGAAGACTATCTTTCCTACCATGATGACACTGACTACAAGTATGAGCTTGTTAATGGAGAGCTTATTGCTATGCCACCTGCTAGTGGACTACATGCCCTGATTATGCTTTTTTTATTCAAGCAATTTGATAGAGAAATTGAGAGGGTTAGTTTAGATTGGGTTGTTATGCCTGGTAATCTTGGGGTTCGCACAGCTGAGAATAAATCTAGAATTCCTGATTTAGTCATTATCTCAGAAAATCAGCGGCAAGCTATCAGTTCCATGTCATCAGCGGTGCTGGAATCAGCACCACTACTAGCAGTAGAAATTGTTAGTGCAGGTAATCCCCAAGATGATTACCGCTACAAGCGTTCTGAATACGCGGTGCGGGAAGTGCCTGAATATTGGATTGTTGATCCAATTAAGTCTAAGGTTTCGGTTTTGCGTTTAGTTGATGGGTTTTATGATCTGACAGAATTTACAGGAAATAAAAAGATTGAATCACAAACATTTCCCGAGTTAGCTTTGACAGTTGAACAAGTATTTGCAGTTTAGACTAATTGTTAATGATTAAGTATTAAAATTAGCTCTTGAACCAAGTTTAAAATTTATCTGTATTTCTATCACTCATAAGTTTACATAGCAAAAAATACTATAGCTATAGTAGACTTACTATTACTTCTCAACCCGATATCCCAACTCTAATAACCGTAAGCGAGATTGTCGCCATTTCGGTTTTACTTTCACAAACAATTCCAGGTAAACTTGACCAGCAACTAACTTTTGAAGTTGTTGACGAGCCGCAGTACCAATTTGTTTGAGCATATTACCCTTTTTTCCAATTAAAATACCTTTTTGGGAGTCTCTCTCTACATTGATCGTAGCAAAAATACGGGTAATTTTTGGTTGCTCCTCTACTAAATCAATAGTAATAGCAACCGAGTGGGGGACTTCCTCACGAGTTAGGAGTAAGATTTGCTCTCGAATCAATTCCCCCATGATAAACCGTTCTGGCTGGTCGGTTAAGAAGTCAGGGGGATAATAATATGGCCCTGGTTCTAAGCGTTCAATTAATTTCTGCTGCAATAGGTCTAAGCGATCAGCTGTCAGGGCAGAAAATTTTACGACTTCCCAGCCTTGAGCAGTAGCTAGTTTAGCATAACTAGCATCGATTGATTCTCCCCTACTGTGTCGAGGTTGTATATCTGATTTGTTCACACCCAAAATTACTGGTGTCTTAGTATGGCTCAGTAGATCAACAATAAAGCGATCGCCTCCTCCCGCCTCCACCGTACTATCCACCACCAACAGCACCACATCCACTAACTCAATCGCTATTTGGGCATTTTTCACCAAGACCTTACCCAGTTGATGATGAGGTTTGTGAATCCCTGGCGTATCCACAAAAATCAACTGAGCTTCCGGTGTGGTCAAGATACCTCGCAGCCGATTTCGGGTGGTTTGAGCCACGGGCGAAGTGATAGCAATTTTTTGCCCTACCAGTTTATTCATCAGTGTGGATTTCCCCACATTCGGACGTCCTACAATCGCCACGAAGCCAGACTTAAACCCATCTGGAGCAACCGGAATAGTTCCTAGAACTGATGGCTTGATAACTTTTTCCTCTAGGTTATCTTGGGAAGAGTCTATGGTCGAATCATCTTGGTCTTGGATTTTAGAATTGTCAGTCATTGAACCAATCGTAGTTTTTATTGTTTTATTATGAAATTTATGTTAGCAACATAGATAAGGACTATGTTGAGTATGTTGTTACAGGGGATAACACCCCGGTTAATTGACCAACAATATCATAAATAGAACTGATCGTGGGCTTGAAGTAAAAAATTCCAAGTTAGTTACCCACACTCAAGCAGTTTAGACTACATACTACTTATGACCAATACCGCTACTTTCCCTGACCTGGAAAATCATTGGGCGAGAGATTGTATCAACCAACTGCGGGATCGTAAGTTGGTCAGTGGTTACCCGGATGGTAAATTTCGTCCTAATTCTAGAATTACCCGCGCTGAGTTTGCCGTCTTAATGCTGAATGCCTTTCCCTCAGCACCGATTCAGCGGGGTGGTATTCGTTTTAAGGACGTACCTAGTAATCATTGGGCCAAAAATGTGATTCAAGATGCCTACAAGCGAAGATTTTTTTCGGGCTATCCTGGCAGACGATTTAAACCCAATGAGTCCATTTCTCGAGTGCAAGCGATCGCAGTTTTAGCAGGAGCAAAGAATTTCCCTATCCCGTCAGATCCCGATGGAACTATCAGACGGTATTTTACTGATGCTACCCAGATTCCCCAGTATGCTAAAAATGCGATCGCATCCGCAGCAATTAATACTATTGTGGTTAACTATCCCAATATCAAACAGGTCAAACCAAATCAGAGTGCTACCCGTGGTGAAGTAGCGGCTTTGCTGTGTCGGGCGTTAAACATCTATGCTGTTCCACCTCAGTATATTGCTGGAGTGGAAGTTTATCCTGATGATGTTCGTAGTTTACCAGGGCAATTGGATCAGGTGCCTGTCTTTAATAGCAATAGTCCAGAACTAGTCAGAAGTGAGGGAATTTTGCTGTCTACGTTTTCACCGGAAGGGAAACAAGTTGCTTCTGCCCACCTTGACTATGGCTTTAATGGACGGTTTGATATCTTTAGCCACCATATTGCTAGAGCAGAGACTCAGGCGGAAACCCATCCCCTTTACCAAGGATTGATAGTTTATAATCCCAATGACACACCTGTTACAGTGGACGTCTTGCAAGGGGCGAGTTATCTGTCTACCCCAGATGCACCGTTTATCTCGTTGCCGGATATGGTAGATAATCCCAACGGTACAGTCTATGCTGGTCCTGGCAGTCGGACAATGAATGATGTACTCAGGGGAATTCTCAAAGAAATGTTTCCCGCTAAACTGGTGCTGAAGGCAAAACAAAGCCAGATGTTAATGAATCAGCCAATTCCAGTTAAACGATCACCAGCTTCCAATGGTCGTTCTACCATGATGCGGTTACGAAGTGATGGGATGGTGTATCTGGCTAACTTAGCGATGAAAGCCCCTCGTGATGGCAATGGGATTTATCGGGAACCTACGGTAGCAGAATGGCAAAACCTACTGGATACGGGTAGCTTAGCTCAACCCCGTGGACCGATACCCACTCCTCTCGAACCACCTCAAGAACCGACGGTGTTTGGTCGGGTGGCTGGTGTTTCCCAAGGTTCTCAATGGCAAGTGCTGATTCAAGATAATCCAAATGTTAACTATTTGAGTATTCCTCAGCTCGGGCAGGCATTTTCTTATGTGTTGGGGACCCTACATCTGATTACTCTGAGTACAGGGCAAATTCAAAGTGCACCGATGTTAAGGCGCTATCCCGATACGGCCTACTTTGCCCACAGTAATTATGGGGTAGAATACAATATAACTTTACCATTGAAGAATACTACTAATCAACCCCAAACGGTGACGGTATCGCTGCAAACGCCATTGAAGGATGAGGGGGGTACTGATCGACTGCTGTTTTTGAACCCACGGGTTGAAAACGTGTTCTTTCGGGGTACACTCAGAATAAATTATGATGATGATGATCGAAAGGCTCAGACGCGCTATGTGCATTTAGTGCAGCGACGAGGACAGCCAGGGCATCCATTGGTGACGTTGAATTTAGCCCCTGAAGAAGTTAGGCAGCTACAGGTGGATTTTCTCTATCCCCCGGATTCGACACCACCCCAGGTGCTTACAGTTCGGACTTTGGAGGGTTAGGAGAGTTGGAAATCGGCTCACAAATGCAAGGTCGCAATGGCGCGTACGCACAATCAAATATTAATCTCGATTCTAGTAGTCTGACGGATTTAGCATGAATCTGCTATTGTGTAACGTTAGCACCATACTAAACTTTATCAAAAATAGCTGATGCGAGCAAAAGCGATCAGTATTAACTATTTAGGAGTTTAGTTATTGCTGACGAAGTTTTGCCTAAGATCATCAAACAAGCAGAAATGCTGACTCTAGATGATAGAGATGATCTAGTTACGGCAGGTACTGCCTAGGGATATACCTAGAATTGCTGTCGGCACCAGAACAACTATATCACACTCAGGTTGCTAGATAACTGTTGCTAGATAACTATTGATACGTTGATCACTTATGCCTTCTCAAACCTTTATCGTGCGTGCTCATACTCGTACGATCCATACCCGTCCAGTTACCTTTTTCTGCCCGAAATGCCATCATATGACTACTCGTGAGTGCTATCCTGGTAAGCCTCCTAAATACTGTCTCGAATGTAGTCCGAGGCGGAAACGTCAGCAAGATGAGCTGTATATACCCGAAAAGGGGATGTTCAAGCCAACACACAACTTGGTTAATCTTACCAGTGGTCAGAAGACACCAGTATGTCTGGAGAAGTCCCCCCAAGCTGGGTGGCTTTTTGTGAGGACAGCCCTAGATTGGTTTAGCGGGGAAAGCATCATCAAGTATCACACAACTAAAGGGGTTTACAGCCAGGAGGTGCCGTTGGCAGATTATATCGTCGAAGCTCTACCAGCTGGCGAGATCACCACAGCATTTCCATCAGCTACCTCTGCTAAAAAGAAGATTACTCCTGCTAAATCTTCATCAGAGCTAATTTTAGTAGAACCCTACAGTGTGAAGAAGATGTGCGATCGCTTCCGGTGCGGGGACAGGTTACTCAAGAGGATGCGCACTGACCCAAACTTCAGCCAGTGGAGTCGCTCTCGGGATCCCGAGGGCATCACTTGGGAGTATCGGCAAGGAAAATATTTTCCTTTAGTTGATCAGGTTAATCAGGTTCATCAAGAATCATCAGACACCTTTGAACCTGAGATCGATGAGACTACTCCCACCACTAATGGGTCATCCCAGGGTATTTTAGTAGAACCCTACAGTGTGAAGAAGATGTGCGATCGCTTCCGGTGCGGGGACAGGTTACTCAAGAGGATGCGCACTGACCCAAACTTCAGCCAGTGGAGTCGCTCTCGGGATCCCGAGGGCATCACTTGGGAGTATCGGCAAGGAAAATATTTTCCTTTAGTTGATCAGGTTAATCAGGTTCATCAAGAATCATCAGACACCTTTGAACCTGAGATCGAGGAGATTACTCCCACGACTAATGGGTCATCCCAGGGTATTTTAGTAAAACCCTACAGTGTCAAAGAGATCTGCGATCGCTTCCGTTGTGGGGACAGGTTACTCAAGAGGATGCGGACTGAGCCAAACTTCAGCCAGTGGAGTCGCTCTCGGGATCCCGAGGGCATCACTTGGGAGTATCGGCAAGGAAAATACTTTCCTTTACTTAATCAGGTTAATCAGGAATCACCAGCCACCTTTGAACCTGAGATCGAGGAGACTACTCCCACGACTAATGGGTCATCCCAGGGTATTTTAGTAAAACCCTACAGTGTCAAACAGATGTGCGATCGCTTCCGTTGTGGGGACAGGTTACTCAAGAGGATGCGCACTGAACCAAACTTTAGCCAGTGGAGTCGCTCTCGGGATCCCGAGGGCATCACTTGGGAGTATCGGCAAGGAAAATACTTTCCTTTACTTAATCACCAATAGTTCATTAGTTTCAAACCTAGTCAGCAGATGCGTTCGCGTAGCGTGGCCGTAGGCCAATCGCGCCCCGCGTGACCTACGGTCAATCGCATCTGCTTTACTATTTCTGGGATAACAGAAAGTTTGGTCTTTCCGAACTTGCGGTCTCTTCGAGTCTGTTCTGCCTCTTCCCCTTCTCCGGGTTCTAGTCAGGGAAAGTAGTTAGTGATTTTTCCTTTCCCTGCGCTAGCTGCTACGGGCGACCTAACCTTTAGCTGCCATAGATAACATCAGGTCAATCATGCGGTTAGAGTAACCCCACTCATTGTCGTACCAACAGACAACTTTAAAGAAATTAGAATTAAGTTCCATTCCCGCTCCAGCATCGAAAATGCTTGAATGAGGGTCCCCTTGAAAATCGGTGGACACCACTGGCTCCTCTGTATAGCCCAAAATTCCTTTCATCGCCCCAACTGACGCTGCCTTCATTGCTGCACAAATCTCTGGGTAGCTGGTTGCCTTTTGAGTCCTGAAGGTCAAATCTACCACTGATACATCCGGTGTTGGTACCCGTAATGCCATCCCCGTAAGTTTACCTTTCAGTTCCGGTAACACTAGCGTGACAGCTTTGGCCGCACCCGTAGAAGCGGGGATAATGTTCTGAGCAGCACTTCGCCCCCCCCGAAAGTCTTTCTTACTTGGACCATCTACCGTTGGCTGGGTAGCAGTCATGGCATGGACCGTAGTCATTAACCCTTCCGCTAGCCCAAAATTGTCATTAATCACTTTAGCAATGGGAGCAAGACAGTTAGTTGTGCAACTGGCATTGGACACGATAGTATCAATACCCGGGTCATAGGTATTGTGATTGACACCCATCAACAGGGTGGGAACCAAATCAGGGTTTTTAGTCGGAGCAGAGATTACCACCCGCTTCGCTCCCGCTTCTAAATGCTTAGAAGCCCCATCATAGGTGGTAAATAGACCTGTAGATTCTACTACATATTCCACACCGAGTTTCGTCCAAGGCAGTTCCTCTGGGTTTTTAATTGAGACACAGGGGATTTTCTTGCCATTGACCACAATTCCATCAGCTTCAGCTTCTACGGTACCCTTGAAACGACCATGGGTTGAGTCGTATTTGAGTAAATAGGCGATAGTCTGTGGTGGAACTAGGTCATTAATGCCCAGCACTTCGATTTCTGGGTAGTTGAGGGCAGCACGGAATACGAGTCGTCCGATACGACCAAATCCATTGATACCCACTTTGACAGTTGCCATGGACAAATCTCCTTTAAGAGGTTTACAAATTTACGTTTGTCGATAATTAAGAATCCTGATCCAGCGATGCAGCCTAGTCTTGGGGAAACCCCCACTCGCGCTCTGCATCAAGACAATGTCATCCAATAGAGAAGATTAATTCTTCCTTTATTGTTGACAGCTGGGAGCATCAAAACTATCATTAACGGATTGCAAAGCAACCAGATGTGACTCAATGATTTTTGCTAGGCATCCAAGCTATTGTTTATAGCTCACTCTACTCATTATTTGTTAATCCTTTAACTTAATTTAAGACTGTGGTAATTGGTGTCAATCTCTCCCACTGATCTGTGTTAAACTTCAAATAAATAAAAGAGAAGGTAAGCATTTATAGCGCTACGCGCAAGTCAGAAGTCAGAAGTCAGAAGTCAGAAGTAAGCTATGACTAAGTTTCGGAGTTTAGGAATGTCAAACACCTTAATGGGTAGTGCTATACATGACCGCTGATAGCTAACTGTTAAATGCTTACCAGAGAATTAACCTTTTCTTTAAACCTAGTCTTTAAATTTTTATCTAAAATTTAATTAAGCTTGTTTTGGCATTACATCTATGAAAGTCGCTGTCTTTAGTACCAAAGTCTACGACCGACAGTTTCTGGAAGCTGTTAATTCCCAATATGGTCATGAATTAACTTTTTTTGAACCGCACCTCGATACTCAAACGACTATTTTGGCATCAGGATGTCCAGCAGTATGCGTTTTTGTCAATGATTCCCTCAACGGACAAGTGTTGGAAAAGCTGGCGCAACAGGGAACTCGTCTAATTGCTCTACGCTGCGCTGGTTTTAATAATGTGGATGTCACAAAAGCGACAGAATTGGACATGATAGTAGTGCGTGTTCCGGCTTACTCCCCTTACGCGATCGCTGAACATACGATTGGCTTAATGCTAGCCCTGAATCGCAAGATACATCGTGCTTATTCTCGAGTACGAGAAGGAAATTTTTCCCTAGATGGACTCTTGGGATTCGATATGCATGGTCGCACTGTAGGCATTGTGGGAACTGGTAAAATTGGTGTTGTGGTAGCCCAAATTCTCAATGGTATGGGGTGTCAATTAGTGGCATATGATCCCTATCCCAACCCGGATTGTCAAGCTTTAGGGGTCAAGTATGTAGAGCTAGCTGAACTCTTTGCTATCTCTGATATTGTCACCCTACACTGTCCCTTAACTACTGAAAACTATCATCTGATTAATTCCGAAGCTCTAGAGCAGATGAAACCAGGTGTGATGCTCATTAATACTAGCCGAGGGGGATTGATTGATACCAAAGCCATTATCGCTGCCCTCAAGTCCAAGAAAATTGGCTATCTCGCTCTGGATGTCTATGAGGAAGAATCTGAATTGTTTTTTGAGGATTTGTCTAATGAAGTCATTCAAGATGATATTTTTCAACGTTTACTGACTTTCCCTAATGTAATCATTACTGCTCATCAAGCTTTTTTAACTGAAAATGCCCTCCATAACATTGCTGAAACTACACTATCTAATATTACTAACTTTGAGCAAGGTCTTCCTTGTCCGAATAAAATTATTAATAGGGAATAGGGAATAATATCAAGTCAGGTTTAATACCTATAATTAGAGGGAGAGTGGGAAGTGTGGGGAGATTGGGGGGGTTCCTAGGGAATGCGTTCGCGTAGCGGCTCTTTCATAGCATCCCATTATATCGAATCCCATAATTTTGAAGTTGGAAGACTTATCCAAAATAGTTCAAAACTATGATATGATTCCCTATTTTAACCAAACCTTAACAACTAGTGACCTCGGCAAAATTCAATCAAGATTTTAGTAATCGGTAATCCTAATCCAATTACCAATTACCGATTACCAATTACTAAATTGGCCTAAAACGCACTAGGAGGAGCGGTAACAAAGGAACGAGGAGGGAAGACTTGTAAATCAATATGCTGCTCTGGACTGAAATCAAGACCTGCTTGTAGTTGAGCAAATTGTTGCTCTTCAAAAGACAGAGCACCTGTAGTTTTATTGTAGGAGATTTGATCAATATCAAGTTCCCCAAAACTAACAATTTCAATCCTATCTCCCTGTTGGACATTGAAATCTGTAATCCTGTCAATTCCGCTTTCAGGTCGTGGCACTTCCGAGTCATCGTTCCTCGGCAATAGGAAACTATCAGTTATGTTGATTCCCCTTGAAAATTGTAGCGGTTGTGATGGAGGCATTGAAGGCGGGAAGATTGGTAATGGACGATTTGTAAATGTGAACTTAAAGATATCAGATCCGTGACCACCAGTCAGGGTATCGCTTCCGTTGCCACCTACTAGAGAATCATCACCATTGCCACCAATTAGATAATCATTCCCACCACCAAAGACATTTTGATCATCACCATCACCAATCAGGGTATCATTGCCAGTGCCACCAATGAGAGTATCACTGCTACCCCCACCTTCGAGCACATCATTTCCGTCTCCACCATCCAGGATGTCACGACCTGGATTATAGTTGATGGGAATTCCAGTCAAACGTCTACGAACATCACCTAAAAGGGAATCATCACCAGCTCCGCCTTTTAGGGTATCATTACCATCTGCTCCGTTGAGAGTGTCATTTCCTGTGCCACCGTCGAGGAAATCATGATCAGATGTCTGTTTAACCTCAAACAAACTCAAGCCAAAGCTAGGACCCGGTCCACCAGTAAGGACATCATTCCCTGAGCCACCAATCAGAGTATCATTACCCTCTCCACCGTTGAGAACATCTGAATCCTCCTCCCCTTCAAGACGGTCATTACCCCCTCGACCATTGAGAATATCATCCCCAGCTCTACCTTTGAGGGTATCATCCTGTGAGCCACCGCTGAGAGTATCGTTGCCACTATCACCTATGAGAATTACACTAGTATTTGTAGTATTTGTTTCCAAGTCCACTAAGTTCAAGTTAAACATTTCTTCGAGCACCTATTCCTATCCAACTCCGACCTCCTTTATTGTCTGGTCTTAGGTATGGTAAGGCTAGCCAATTTTGCAGTATTTAGCCAATTTGACCGATTTATTGGTGCCCGTTGACGCTTCTCGGTAAACCCGACCGGGGTCCCAGCGCAAAATACCATTAAAAATGCTCAAAAATTATTCACGTTTTCCGAAAATCTTGCTTCCTAGGCGAATCATCGTTGCTCCTGCTTTAATAGCCTGCAAATAATCTCCCGACATTCCCATTGACACTTCTTTTAAATTTAACTGAGTTGTTTGATTAAGCTGTTCCTTGAATTTAGCAACTTCTACAAATGCATCAAAAATTTCAGCTTCCGATAACTCCAAGGGAAGAATTGTCATTAACCCTTGAATATCTAAGGAATCGCAAGCTTCCAATTCTGGTAACGTTTCTAATAACTGCTCAACAGACCAACCATATTTATTAGGATCGGGCAATATCTTAATTTGTAAACAAACCTTAGGTCGTTTATTTAACTCATTAGCCCGCCGATTTAAACTCTGGGCTAACTTTAAATCATCAACGGAATGGATCCAGTCCATTGTTTGAACAGCTAGTTTAGCTTTATTTTTTTGTAAGTGACCGATAAAATGCCAGGAAATCCCCTCTAAATCTTTTAACTGCTCCTGCTTAGCACAAGCCTCTTGCAATCGATTTTCTCCGAAATCCCGAATTCCCGCACCATAGGCTTCCCGCATTTTTTCCACAGATACGGTTTTGCTCACTGCAATTAAACGGACATTAGGCTTTAACTGTTGAAGAATCTGCTGGATATTATCAGTAATAGGTGTAGTGATAGTTAAAGGTATTTTTTCCATAGTCTTCCTCTTGCCTTTTTCCTCCATGGCTTCACCCACCAATCACTTTGGACAAATCTTGTAGGATTACCTCAGCTGACTGGTATCTGTCAGCGAAATGATAGGTTACCATCTTTTCTATAATTTGGGCAAATTCTTCAGGTACATCTGCCAGATTACGCCAGATCACTTCACCACTTTCTGGAGAAATGGGCAATTGATAGGGACGAATGCCAGTTAATCCTTGAATCCCAATCATACCTAAAGCATAAATATCACTATTGAAACTAGGGTGTCCCGCTAATTGCTCTGGTGGGGCATAACCGCGAGAGCCAATGGCAACCGTAGCATTTTCTTCCTGACTCTGCTCTGGGCTTTTAATCTGTTTAACTGCTCCGAAATCAATTAGTACCAGTTGACCATCAGTTTCACGACGGATAATATTGCCAGGTTTGATATCCCGGTGGATGACGCCGTATTTGTGGATAAAGACAAGAATTTCTAAAATATCTTTCAGGATATCCGCGACTTCCTTTACTCCAAGCCGTTTATCTACGGGCAATTCGTCACTCAGGGACTGACCGGGAATATATTCTTCCACTAAGTAAAATGCTTTATCTTCTTCAAAATAAGCTAGTAGTCGAGGAATCTTTAAATGATTACCCAAGATTTCTAATATTTCTGCTTCAGTGCGGAATAGCCGTCTGGCAATTTTCAAGAATTGCGGATCGCTACGAGCCGGTTTCAATTGCTTGACCACACACTGGGGTGAACCAGGTCGCTGAGTATCTTCTGCTAAATGGATTAGACCAAACCCACCTGAACCAAGAACACGCTTGGTTTGGTAGCGTCCAGCTAGGAGGTTATGTTCGGGTCGGTACTCTACCGATGTGCCATCAGGGTCTGCACCAGCTGTTGGGTTCCAAATTGCTGTGGCATCTTCTTGAGATAAATCGGTTTGTGGTATCGGTATAGTTTTGGTGTTAGTGCTGGAGATGGTTTTGTTTTGTTCTTTCAACAACGCCTGTAACAAGGCCAAGTTCTGTTCCTGTTCTTGAGCTTTGGCTTCAATTTTGCGGCGCTCTTGCTCTGCTTTTATGCTCTCCTGTTTAGCCTTGTAACCGGTGTAAGTCATTACACCAGTACCCGAAAGGATTAATGCCAACGCAGGTGCCACAACAGGTATCCATCCTGAGTTGAGAAATAGCAGGTAGGATGTTCCGAGCAAAATACCTAGAGCAATACTCTCAGATAGTACTAACTGTCGAGTGTTGCGGCTTACCCCAACTAACACGCCCCCTATTAGTGTCCAACCCCAAATCCACAAGCCTTCTGTCCACTCAGACCAAAACCAAAACTGTGCTCTTCCCTCTCCAAGTGCGCCACTGAGCAGTTGACTCACGATTTGACCATGTATCATGACTCCTTGCATATGCTTGCTTTCTTTTTGAGCAAAACTGTAGGGTGTTAAGAAGTCATCATCTTTGATACTAGGAGCATTCATCCCGATTAGGACAATCCGGTCTTTGACCAAGTCCGGTTCAATCTCCTCATTCAGAACCTTAGTTAAGGTAACGGTATCGGCAAGGTGATCAGCAGAGCGGTAATTCAATAAAATTTGGTAGCCTCCCGTATCTCCCTTTTGGTAACCTCCAGCAGTAGGAGATATCTTGTTATAGACTGTTTTTCCTAGCTTCATCTGTTTTCGGGAGATGTTTTCGGGCTTGATTCCCCGCTGTTCCAAATAGCTTCGGGCTAACTGAAAGCCGAATGATAATCTGGTGGTGCAACCCACGATGCTGGTATTATCACTGGTATTGTCAAAAAATAATGGAGCCCGCCGGACGATTCCATCGGGATCTTCAAGTAGATTAACAAAGCCTACACGATGCTGAGAAATGTTTGGGGGGGCTGCAACACTGGATGCTTCTGATTGACCCCGATAGCAAATTGGGATTATGCGATCGCTACTTTGCAGTAGTTCAGAAAATTCGCCATGACCCGGTTCTACTGGACTGTCTCGAAAGATATCGACACCAATGACAGCGGGTTGATGTTGCTCCAACTTCTGTAATACCTCATACATTACAGCATCTTTGATTGAAGACCCTCCTGGAGCTGTTGTGCCTTTTAAATCTGGCTCAGTCACCTCTACTACTAAGAGGCGGTCATCGGGTGGTAAAGCTGGTCGCAGCTCTATCATCCGGTCGAAAGCCTTTAACTCAAAAAACTGTAACATTCCTAGGTGCTTAGACCCTAGCATTAAACCAGTTACCGCCAAACTCGCTACCAATGCTGGGTTTATCCCAACATATTGCCCCAAGCGTTTCAGCCGCGACCAAGCTTTCGCAGATTTTCGGGGCGGGGGGGAGGGATTTTCCACCTGGGGGCTAATAAGTTTTGATTTGTTTGGTGACTCTTCTGTCGCCACTTTTACCAGCTGAGCACTCATATATAATAGTTATTACTAGAAACGATCACCCTTGATGTTCACCCTTGATGATTCTATAAATAATACGATCAACGGTTCGATCACCCTGTAGAGTAGTGACTCATTCCTTGATTCAATGCCCTGACCTAAGTTGGAAACGTTGCTCTTTGTATTTTCCCGATCGATTTAATCGATTGAGCAGAAGCAATGGAAGCGAAGTTGCTTACACTACCATTTGGCTTTTTTTTGGTTAGGAAGCAAGTCGTGCTTATTGTGTCAAGCTATCAATCGGATTATCTGAAATTTGTCTTCAACTTCGCCGTGGTCAACCACCCTTATCCCAATTATTGATGCCCACCTGACTAATATCTTGGGTAATTCTACATTGATAGTTTTGACAGCAAAAACTGGCATTTAGCCTATACAAACAGCTTCCTGCATTTTAGCTTAACAACCGGTGGATAGTCTTCATCCAACATATCGGCAAGTTTTACTACTCACAGGATGCCCTATCGCCAACTTTTCTTTTTTTGATTGCTTTATCAACACTAGAAAATCTGGCTACTGTCATGCTTCAAGTACAGTTTCGGCTTTGGTTATCTACTTGAAAAGACTTCCAATTCGCCGTTGCTTATCTATTGTCACTTATTAGTTAGACAAAAAAAGACAAAAAACACCTATAACTATCAGCCTGGCTTCAATCGCAGGTTGATAGTTCGTACACCCCTACTGCTAATCTATACCGTCATCAACCCTGCCAAGTCATCATCCCACCCTGACCTAACCGGTTCATAGGTGGGATGAATCGTAGGGATTATTGATCACATAGTCTTCCGAGAGACAAACGTTGGTCAGGTAGTGAGG
>NZ_JAAHIE010000153.1:0-14323 GCF_010671945.1 Moorena sp. SIO4E2 | reverse complement strand
TGGAGGTTGAATGGAAGAACAAAAACTCAACACGGATATGGATTAAGTAATATGAAGTAATTCCACCTTGCCTCACGTCCCATCAGCTCTCTGGATTGTTAAGAAAGATGTGACTAATGCATAGCTTTTTTAAGGGGGATAATGGGGGATCTCCGAGGCAAGAAAACACGCCCTAACCCTTCAAAGATTAGCTTGCCTAAATGTCTTTCTCATCCGCTTAAAGTTCCACAGACCAAAGATTAACCAGAAAGCTAGTAATCCTGTGGTTAGCAGTAACACTACCGATGGGCCAAATTGCACAATCAGTGCTGGTGCAGCAGCAGTAAACAAGCCACCACCTACTATCGGTTCAAAGAACAACTGTTTGTAGGCGAAACTCTCAAAAGCACCGGTATGGTTATCTGGGTCTACCATCTGGATCAACAAGATACCGGTTGCTGTCACTCCCATGGATTGTCCCATATCCCCGATGCCACGCTCAAACCAGTATCTGGGGAGTATACGGGGTGCCAGGAAAATAAATCCCCAGATGTTCCAGACGATGCCAGCGATCGCAAGAATTAAAAATGGCAAGAGGTTGTTTCCCAGCACTCTTAGGGAAATCGACGCTAATGCGGTCACAATTACCACATCTAGCGCTACGCCAGAGATACGCTCCTGCAAGGGTCGAATAATTAGTGACCCCAGTCCTAGACGCACGGTTACTACTTGGACAATCAAACCACCAATTAGTGCCATGGGAAAAAGAGGCACATACTGAATGACTTGAAAGCCACCGGCTCCCCAAGTAACTGACTCAATAAACTTGAGCACTGCCAGGATTAGCCAGCCGATTGCGATCGCAACTCCTACAAAAGCAAGGTTCAATGACAGGGGATCGATCAGTAAACCATCCATTAATCTCGCTCTGGTTAACCTGACTTCCGTAGGTTCTCGTTGAATTGTCTGTTGAACAAGTCGTGAGACGCATTCCCCCACCTCGTCCAGGTGGGGGTTAGTCCACGCTAACAACAATAGTAAAGATTGGGATTATGACAACCTAATTGTCGTCGTCTAGTTTTCAAGCTAAAATATTAACTGAAAGAGGATTTACGCTTACCAATGAAAGCGCCGACCAAAGTTATACGAACAGACAAGTGGCAGCTTAATCCAACCCCAGATCAAAAAGTACTTTTAGGGGAGACGGTTAATGTATACCGCCATGCTTGTCAGTATTTGGTCGGCATAATTCATACTCACTGGGCTGAACTGGGAGAGTTGACAGCAGATCAAATGACTCCGGCTGTCGAAAAACTCATGCATCAGACAGCTAAACGTCCTAATGTAAAATACCCCCAGTTCAATAAAGCCTTCTACAAATTTCCTAGTTATCTGCGACGTGCTGCGATCTCATTCTCTGCCGGTCAAGTTAGCAGCTTTGTTACTCGTTATCGGGATTGGCAGTCTGGGAATAGAAAAAGAAGAGATGCTAAACCTCCAAGGTTGAATGCAGACACTGGTTGTTACCCTTCTTTGTACAAAGGACAATGTTATAAATTACATGGTTATGACCAAGTCGAAATCAAGGTTTTCAATGGCTCTGACTGGGTTTGGACTACTATCCAAGTTACTAGTTTAAGAGAACGTCATCTAGTAGCATCCAACAAGATAATGTCTCCTTCATTGGTTTTAAATGAGAGGGGTTACTACTTGTCCGTTCCATTTGCCTGTAAGCCAGAAAAGAGAAAACCAGAGGCCAACGTCACAGCAGTTGATTTAGGAATAAATACAACAGCTACGATAGCAGTCGTAACTCATAGCGGCACTGTAATTCATCGTGAATTCGTTCACCCTGGAAGAGACATAGACCGTCGAGATAAGCGACTAAAATCCGTATCCACTCGGGCGTCTAAGACTATGGGTAAAGGCGGAAGACTCCATAAGGGGTTCTGCTCTAAAACCTATGAAAAATGCCGAAGAATCAATCATCAGATAGGCCACATTGTTTCAAAGCGAATTGTAGAGATTGCTGAACAGTTTAATTCTGAAGCTATAGTATTTGAGAATCTTAAGGGCTGGAAGCCGAAGGGTGGCAAAAAACGATCCAACCTTCGACAAAGATTCCACGGCTGGCTTAAAGCTAAAATTCGCAATTTCACTGAGATGAAGTGGGCTGAATTAGGCGGAAAAGTAATTGAAGTCGTGGCGGCTTACACTTCAAAATTAGCCTATGATGGTTCCGGCAAAGTTAGACGCAGCTCAAAAAATTACTCTCTAGCAACTTTCCCTTCAGCTAAGCGCTTTAATGCAGATTTAAATGGTGCTTACAATATCGGTGCTAGAGGTGTGTTTAAACTCGTTCGTAGAAATAGCAACGAGGGTCGTTCCAGCAAAAGATTTGGACGACCGCCTAGAAGCTGGGTTTGCCTGTGTGATCTGTGGACTAACGGTAGTTCTAGATTAGCATAGGACACCACCACCTCGGCTTGCCAGGTGGTGGAAGCTTCATTTGTATTTTGAATTTTATCCCGAAACTGTTGTAGCTCACTGCTGGGATCAGGGCTCCTGTGGATGTATCCCTTGCGCCTGCCCCAGCTTGCTAGCCAGGTACCTGCGATCACTCCTGAGAGAATACCGACTGTAGCCAAGCCTAGAGCCAAGTCACCACCGTCGTTAAAACCGAGTTTTCTAAAGGTATTGGTCATGCCAGCAGCGGTGCCGTGACCGCCTTCAAAGGCAACTTCGATTAATGCACCTGCGATGGGATCGACACCGAATATCGGACTCAAGACTAACAGAACTAGCAGCAGTCCAATCACATATTGTCCCCAGGCCAGGGTTTGACCGAATGCTACCTGAGGTGCCGCTTTGCGCCAAATTTTTATGGGACTGGGGATAGCTTCACCTAAAAATAAGGCGGCGAAGACAACATTGATAAAGACACCAGGAGACTGAGACCAAAATGTTGCCATGGCTTTCGGAAACAAACCCCCAGCTAGTAAGGAATCTGTACCTGATACGGTAGATGCGATCGCACCCAATACTCCTGGTCCGAGTAACAATGCTACTCCCCCAGCAATAACCGATTCTGGTAGATAAAGGGATTGAAACAGCGGAACTTTCTGTTTGAGAAACCTGCCGATCAGGAGTAAAATCCCGATCATGATCAAAGCAAATAAAGCATTGATGAGCGTAAACATAGCACCTTCCCCTCAGTGGGATAGTTACACCACCGAAGTCAACTGCCTCTGCTAACTAAAAATTTCAAATGTGACGGTAAAGCTTTGATGGTAAAGCTTTAACAGTAAAGCATCGTCGGCGAGTTGAGTCTATCGTGGTGAAGCTGAATAAAAAATTATTGTAACTCAGGCGAGAGATAAAATTCCGTCTAGTCTCTAGTTTTTGGGTCAGGGTAATCGGACATATCGCATTTCTCACAATATTACACAATATTAATTGTCAGAATTTATGATCGGAACTTCCCTACTCCCTACTCCCTACTCCCTACTCCCTACTCCCTACTCCCTACTCCCTATTCACTATTCCCTGTTTCCTTTGCTATATGATAAATACTCAAGCATATGTTATCTAACCCATGACTTCTACTCAATACCGTAATCCTGCTCCCACTGTTGATATCATTATTGAACTAATCGACCGACCCCATCGACCGATTATTTTGATTGAACGGGAGAATCCCCCCCTAGGCTGGGCAATTCCCGGTGGCTTTGTAGATTACGGCGAGTCGGTAGAAACAGCAGCGCTGCGGGAAGCTAAGGAAGAAATCAGCTTACAGGTTGAACTAATTGAGCAATTCCAGGTGTATTCTGACCCTAGTCGTGATGCCCGTAAACATACCATTAGTATTGTGTTTTTAGCTACAGCAACTGGTGAACCAAAAGCGGCTGATGATGCTAAAAATCTCGGCATTTTTCACCCTTGGGAAGTTCCATCTAATCTCTGCTTTGACCACAACAAGATTTTGCGGGATTATTGGAATTATCGCCATTATGGAATTAGACCTAGGCTATCTGCGGAAGTGATACAGTAAGTCATCAACTAGGGATACATTGAAGCAACCTGAATGCAAACATCAGCCTGTAATCCTGATAATTAAGAAAAGTTAAGGATTACACACTCATGAACATCAAGCCCTCTTTAATGGCAGCTGCTACTGTAACCATCGCTGCTTCTACATTGACCGCCATCTCTGCTGAAGCGGCTGCTCTTGACTTCGATATTTCTCCATTTACCGGTTCTCCAGCTACAGTCAACATTACTTTAGAGGAAGTTGGCAATGATGTTAAGTTTAACTTTGAAGTGACTGATACCTTGGCCGACATCACTGGGGTATTCTTCGATATTAACGACACTTTCAATTTGAACTCAAATGATTTGAGTGTTAGTGGCAATGATGTAACCGGGGGTTTGGTAACCAATACTAAGAATCTTGGCAATGGTGTCAATCTCAACGGTGGTGGTCCGAGCAACCCTGGCTCATTCGATTTTGGTTTAAAGATTGGCACCAATGGTATCGGAGGTGATGATATTCAAGCCACTAGCTTTACCCTATCTCACGCTACAGAAGCCTTAACTCTCAATATGTTTAAGGAGCAAAAGTTTGCAGTGCGTCTGCAAAGTGTAGGGTCTAATCGTGAAGGCAGTAGTAAACTAACAGGAATATCCCCTATAAAAGTTGTCTACCCCTCTGATAACAAACCAGTTGGTGTACCGGAACCCTCCACTGTACTGGGATTAGGCTTATTCGCTGTAGGTCTAGCTGGCACACGCCGCATTGTCAAAACCTAAGGAGTTGATATCAATCAAACCGATTTTGTCTTGGCTATTACCATTAGCTGAATGCTTAAACCAATAGGGAAATAATGAAATTGGATTGTGATTCCATCGTCATCACAAACAATGATTGGTCTTCATAAAGGATACTCATGGTTTTGATGCTTCAGTTTCTGTAATGGTAGAATTGGAGAGATTAACTAAATGCAGGGTGTATCTACTTTTCCTTGAAACCGGGAAATAAGAATGACTAGGGCAAGCATCCCTGCTGATAATATCACATTAGGATATCACATTTCAGAGTTTACAGATAGCTTTAAGAACCTTTAGCAATTGAATAGAACTATCAGATTCCATCAGGTTTAGTAATGGCATCAGCTGATAAATTGGGGAAGTTTCCTGCTGTAGATAAACAAACTGATAACGTAATCCATTGGTCACTAGCCCCCATACCGATTTCTGATGCTCTAAACTTTTATAGGCATAGGTCAGTAATTGTGGTAAACCTGCTGTTACGTCAACTAGACTGTTTTTCGTTTCGATTACCAATACCCAAAAATAGTTATTAGCTGATGTTGGTTGCTGGTTGTTTATTGCTAGAATATCAAGCCGCCCTGTAATTCGTGTCTCCTCCTCTTCACTATCAATTTCGGCAATCCCCTCTTCCACGGAAATTGTAATCGGATAGTGATAGAAGCCAGCTAATCTTAGCAATGGAGCAATAACTACTAACTTCACCTGCCCTTCAGAGACTTTTCCTGATCTTAGATAGGGGCGAAAATCATTCTTTATTTGCACTAGTTCCTGCTTTTCAACGTCTTTTAACGGTTCTAAGGATAACAAGGGTGTGAATGAACCATCATAATGTTCTTCGAGATTCAAAAGACGATGAACATCATCCAGGGATAAGTTACTAGGGTTTAAAGTTTTCATTAGATACTTAATTTTTCTCCAATGCTAAAACAGTTTTGATATTACAAGTTTTCTGATTCCACATATATGCCCCTAATCCAACAGCTAGGTTATAACTACAGTAGTTGCTAGTGGTGCTTTAGGGGGGGCTTGCCTTCATTTTCCACCTCTTCGCACTTTGTTGGGAAAGCCTGCCCGAAAATTGTAATGGGTAAGATGCCCATTCCACGGCTGATGCCCATTCCACCCACCAGCCCAAACAGCTTTTAGGAGATGCACCCTTTAGCACCTCAAGTACCGTGCCCATAGCCCATAAGCTTAATGCTTACAGTCTTCGAGGTCAGAATTCAGTATTCCCAAGGGAGATCCGGTGACTTGCTGAAAAGCTGGGATTGATGATCGTGATTTTTTTTTGCATCATAGAAGTAACTCCTACTTGGTTGGGAGGAAAGCCGCGCTGGTCATGATTAACGGGCATACTCAGCGCGGTTCTTAGTCTCATTTTTTACCTTCTATAGTAGAGATAAATCTTCGAGAAAATGCAAGGATTAATTAAAATATTAACATTTATTTACAAAAATGTTTTTAGCTATATTAATTGACTATTATTTAAACTCTTTTTTTGTACTATTATTGATTAATAATCATCATTTATATCCGGTAAAATTTTATAAAAAATCATTTGTATTGATAGCCATAAGGTTGTGTAATCTGCGGAACACTTTTTTGTTATATAGCGGTTTTTAATTAGGTGAGGTACATGTTTTTAGGGAGCTAAGGCCGTGGGCTCCGCTTTCGGCAAAGCCGAAAGCGAACGGAGCTGGAAGCAGTGAAGTCATAAGGTAAGCATATATGCTACGCCCACGCTACTTGAAGTGCCGTCAGCCGTCAGTAGTCAGTAGTCAGTAGTCAGTAGTCAGTAGTCAGCCGTCAGCCGTCAGCCGTCAGCCGTCAGCCGTCAGCCATTGGCTTTTGGCCACGCTACTGTTCGCGCAGCACCTCAAGTAGCGCAATCGGTGCTTAAAATAAACCTATGCAGGCCTATGGCCACGCTACGCGAACGGGATAATTTAATTCAGATTAAATTTTATTCAAAAGCTAATAGCTAATAGCTGATAGCTGATAGCTGATAGCTGATTGCTGATTGCTGATAGCTTACCTCAAAGCTGACCCATGCCAGCAGAAACTGATTCTTTCTCTAATGCTAAAACAGTTTTGATATCACAAGTTTTCTGATTCCAGATATATGCCCCTAAGCCAACAGCTACATTAGAAATACAGGCAGCGGCAAAGATACCATTAACCCCAAATAGCTGACTGCCTAGATAAGCCAATGGGATGTAAAGCACTACCATCCGAGTCACCATCATCACCACTGATGGTAAGGGTTTACCTAAGGCATTAAACGTCGAACTGGCAACTAGAATCACGCCTGTTCCGGCATAGCTAATCGGGACATTGACACTCCCCGGTCTAAAGACACGGGGATTCTTGCTTCAACGAGCCAACTTGCTCAACCAGACCGGAATCAGGAAGAGTAGAGGTCGATTCTCTGCAAGCGTTTTGGTTTAAAACCAGGGTTCCGATGTGCCCCACCGTACCCAAGGCTCGTTTAAGGATGTTGATCGCGGCATTGTGGTCACGGTCTAACTCGCACCCACATTTACAAACGTGAGTCCTAGTTGATAGCGACTTCTTGAGCACTTCACCACATTCAGAACAATTTTGGCTTGTGTAGGCAGGGTTTACTGCAACAGTTACTCTGCCGAATTTAGTCCCAAAATGCTCGATCCATTTTCTAAATTGATACCAACCAGCATCATTAATAGACTTGGCGAGGCAGTGGTTTTTGACCAGATTTTTTACCCTCAAATCTTCATAGGCGACCAGGTCGTTAGACCGGATTACGCAACGTGCCAGTCTCTTGGCATGTTCTTCACGCTGCCTACTTATTTTAAGGTGCGTCCTGCCTAGTCTATTAATGGCTTTTTTACGGTTGGCTGAGCCTTTCTTTTTTCGATAAACTCGGCGTTGATAAAACTTTAATCTCTTTTCCCCAGTCCTGTAAAAACGGGGATTAGGTTCAGTCTTACCTCTGGAGTCGGTATAGAACTCTTTTAAACCTACATCTAGACCAACAGTCGCATCAGCAGGTTTTAATTGTTCTTTTACATCGACTGAAACACAAAACTGGACATAGTAACCGTCTGCCCTTTTGACAATCCGAACTCGCTTGATTTGTTTCTTGTCAAATCCCCACAAGTCCCATGTACCTTTGAGTTTAAGCTTCCCAATTTCTTTCTTGTCAGTGAATGTAATTGATTTATTGTCAGGGGACAGCTTCCATCCTGACTGCTTATATTCGACTGACCTGCAATGCTTTTGAAACTTAGGGAAACCTTTCTTTCCAGATACTTTTTTCTTACAGTTCTCAAAAAAGCGAGCAATTGATGACCATGCCCTTTCAGCCGCAGCTTGTCTAGCGGTTGAGTTCAGTTCATTGGCAAACGGAAAGTTCTTAGCTAAGGTTTTGCAATACTTATTGAGGTCGTATTTGTTAAACCCTTTATTATCCATCCACAAACGGAGACAGCTATTCCGTACAAACTTCACAGTCCGGATGGCTTCGTCTATGGATTGATACTGTTTCTTTTTCCCGTATGCCTTGAACTCAAGTATGATCATCAGAACTCGACCTTTTCTGTTATATTATTATAATACGTTTAGCACAAATTTACAAGTCATGTTGCTATATTTTTTTTTTTTAGTGGGACAGGACTCCCTATAGCTAAAAAGCTAAAAGGCGCGTCAAGCCGCTATCAACTTTCATCTCCGCTCGCTTTGTGACGGAGTTTTCAGTTGTTAAAATCCTAATAACTGCAAACACTCCCCAAATCATCGGTATCGTTAGTCGGGTTAGCTGGGAGCTCACCTTCCCTTCAATCAGGTTTTGCTTCATGGTAGGGCATACCTTAATTAATCTTAATAAAATTTAACTAAATTTAATTGGTTTTGAGGATTTATCTAGAGAAAGGGCAAGAGGATAAAGAGGATAAATGAGTTAAAACAGGTAAATTAAGTAAATAGTTTCGGCTCATCTATAACTGAAGTTCCCCTGTACTTTTGTACTACTAGAGCACGGAAAGGCTATCCCCATAAGGGATAAGCTTTATTTAGCCTACTCTTTGTGTGCCCATGTAATTTTCCAATTTTCTTAAGATTCAAGGTTGGGTAACTTTGGCGATAATGTAGTCATGTATATAGAACGAGTTCCCAATCGAAACTCACCACCTGCTGTCCTTCTCAGGGAATCATACCGAGAAGGAAATAAAGTTCGTAAACGCACCCTAGCTAATCTGTCTAAATTACCTGATGATGTCATCGAAAATTTACGCATTGTACTCAAAGGAGGAGTGGCCGTTGAAAATTATGGGGAGGCTTTTCAGATAAAAAGAAGCTTACCTCATGGCCATATTTCCGGGGTTCTAGGCACTCTGAACAAATTAGGAGTTCCAGAACTAATAGATGGTAAAGCTTCAAAAAATCGGGCAGTTATCATCGCCATGATAGTTGCCCGAATAATTGACCCCTGTTCAAAATTGGCAACGGCTAGAGGATTAAATCAGGAAACTTGTGGTTCATCTTTGAGCCATCTACTCGGATTAGAATCAACAGATGAAGATGACTTATATGAAGCCCTAGATTGGCTGATAGCTAGACAAACAAGAATTGAAAATGAACTGGCGAAAAAGCATTTAAAAGAGGGTGCATTAGTTCTGTATGATGTCAGTTCCACCTATTTTGTTCGCGTAGCGTCGGCTTCGCCGAAGGGAAAAACCTGTCCTCTAGCAAGCTACGGTTATAGTCGAGACAAAAAAAGCGGTGCGACCCCGGTCGGGTTTCCCGACCTAGGGAACGCGCACCAAGAGAGAGGAAAACAACAAATAGTATTTGGCTTGCTGTGTAATCGAGAAGGATGTCCCATTGCTGTGGAAGTTTTTGAGGGAAATACATCCGACACTACCACAATGGCCTTACAAATCGAGAAAGTCCGTCATCGCTTTGGACTCTCCAGAATCATCTGGGTTGGAGATAGAGGCATGATTACTCAAACCCGTATCAACCAAGAGTTCTCGACAAGGGAGGATCTCGATTGGATTACAGCCTTAACTGCTGCTCAAATCAAACTCTTGGCTGAGCAAGAAGTGATTCAACTGGGACTGTTTGATGAACAAAATTTAGTGGAAGTGGAATCCGTAGATTATCCGGGGGAAAGATTAATCGCTTGTCGCAATCCAATAACTGCTGAGTCAAGGGCTCAAAAACGAGAAAAACTCTTACAGAAAACAGAAGAAGAATTAGAAAAAATTGTTCAAGCTACTCTCCGAGAAAAAAGGGCTTTAAAGGGTGCTGACCAAATTGGCCTTCGAGT
The DNA here is from genome assembly GCF_010671945.1 of Moorena sp. SIO4E2. Taxonomy (NCBI): domain Bacteria; kingdom Bacillati; phylum Cyanobacteriota; class Cyanophyceae; order Coleofasciculales; family Coleofasciculaceae; genus Moorena; species Moorena sp. SIO4E2. The sequence goes on along the minus strand of NZ_JAAHIE010000153.1, from coordinate 4,206 downwards.
CGGAAAGGTGATTAACAAATATCGAGTGGGGAAGTTCTTTGAACTGGAAATCACGAACAACAGCTTTTCCTACACCCGCAAGCCCCAAGGCTTAAAAGCCGCCGCTGCCTTGGATGGATTATATGTCATTCGTACTTCTGTAGACACCGAAGTTTTAGATGCTCCAGCTACAGTGAAAGCTTACAAAAGTCTGTCTCAAGTCGAACAGGCTTTTCGCTCTTATAAGACGATGGATTTAAAAGTCCGTCCGATTTATCACCATCTCGAAAGCCGAGTTAAATCTCACGTTTTTCTTTGTATGCTGGCTTATTATGTGGAATGGCATATGAAGCAGGCTTTAGCACCGATTCTTTTTGATGACGAGGAGGGCACCCCCATTGATTGGGATGGAGTTACTCCTGTTAAACGATCAAAAAAAGCTTTATCCAAGGCTCGTAAGAAGCGGACAGCCCAGAACTTACCCGTACACAGCTTTTCCACTTTGATGGCAGATTTAGGAACAATTACTCTCAACACAATTGCTTCTAAATTAGAGGGGGCTGATCTGACTTTTTTGAAAATTACTCAACCCACACCAGTCCAACAAAAGGCGTTAGATTTACTTGGTGTTTCCCTATTTGTACCCAGTAAATGACCGACAGAAAATCTGCTATTCCTTACCCAGCATAGGTTGCCCTTTTTGTCAAAGGGGGAACTTCAGTCTATAACGTTTCTGAACGCTATGAGGTACAGAAATTTTTTTTCCTTATTACCTATTCCCTATTCCCTATTCCCTGTTCCCAGATCCGCTGTTCCCTTTGCTATAGCTAACTGCTTAAACTAATAGTTCCAGAAACCTTATAAGGTTAAAAAAAAGCTTCTTTGTGCCCAAGTAAGTTTTAACAAACGCTTCTTTGTGCTCTGGTTTTACACCACGAAAGGGACTATAGGTAGATTCCCAACAAAAAAGAGAATAACCATAACCATAGTTTTCGGCTATTGCTATCTGCTTGTTGAGTTCATTGATGGGCTTAGGGCGATAGACTTCTCCACTGTAGATACCTACCGCTACCGGAACGTAATAACTAGCTTCTCGTAAACCAGAAGATTTTAGAGTATTGATTACTTCTTGGCTTGTCTGGCGATAAATTTGGACGATCACTTCATCAATCAAGCCTTGGCGTAACCAATACAACCAATTTTGAGAGTATTTTCTGTAGGAAAAACTTGGGGAGTTGGGAGAAAGAGATATAATTAAGTTAGGGTTAATTTTTTTAACCGCTTGGTAAATTTTACGGGTTAATTCTGTCATCACTCTGGCGTGATTTCCAAACTGAGTTGGAATGCCCCAATGATCGTCTAGTTGAATACCATAGAGATTGGGATAGTTCTTTGCAGCTTCAGTAAATAAATTAATGAAGTACTGTTGAACATCTGGGTGCTTTGGATTTAGCCACAGATGTTGATCGATAGCTTTTTCTCCTGTTGACGTCTTTAGGAGCCAATCGGGATGCTGCTTAGCAAATTTTGAATTCAGATGAAGCATCATGCCATGCTCATACCAAGCATAGATTTTCAATCCTTGACGTTCACCTTCTTTGATGGCGGCTTTTAGGGGGTCGGTGAATGGTAAGGTAATCCGGTTATTTTTGAGGGAATACTTACTAGGATAGGTAGTTCCACCATTATAAACATCAACGTAAATTCGATTAAAATTCAGACCAGATAACTGGTGAAATACATTGTCAGTTTGTCCTGTATAGGATAGAAAGTTGTTACCAATATGAGTTACCCAAATTCCTTGAATTTTATTGGTAGTTTTTGGGGTATGGCGAGGGGCAGGAATGATAATGTTAAAACCTACCAATACCACCACTCCTATTAATGTCCAAATTATAAATTTATTGAATTTTTTTATTAACGGAAATTTCATTAGTTAATTGGTAATTGGTAATTGGTAATTATTATTTTCGGGGATCATATGCGCGAAGCGCACGCTACTTGAGGTGCAATCAGCTTTTGAAGCAAGGAAAACTAGGTACGAAAACTTAGGCATTTGGCTGAGGGAGCCGAGTACATAAGTATTCGTGGAACTTTCCTCAAGAATCACCCACGCCAAAATCACCAATTACCAATAACTAATAACCAATAAGTAATGACTAACAACTAACGAGCTTCCATAGGAATATAGGGAGCATCGTGAGTGCCAGTGTAGACTTGAGTAGGTCTAAAAATTCGATTGACTGCTAGCTGTTCCTTCCAGTGAGCTAGCCAACCCGCAACTCGTGCGATCGCAAACACTGGTGTAAACAAGTCACTCGGAATACCCAGCTTCCGGTAAACTAAGCCAGAATAGAAATCCACATTGGGATAAATCCCCTTGTGGCTCAGTTTTTCTTCCACTGCTTTCTCCAACTCCAAAGCAATGTCGTAGTACTTGTCTGTGCCAGATTCCTTAAACAGTTGTTCCGCTAAGTTCTGAAGTATCGTTGCTCGCGGGTCTTTTACCTTATAGACTCGGTGACCACAACCCATAATTCGTTCTTTGCGCTGCAAGCGCTCCTCCAAGTAAGACTGGACATTGTCCACTGAGCCGATGGTTTCCAACATGGTAATCACTTCTTCATTCGCCCCTCCGTGTAACGGACCAGCTAGAGTTCCCACCGCTGATGCCACTACTGCATAAGGGTCAGTAAGAGTAGAAGCAGTCACCAGAGCCGAAAAAGTAGATGCATTGATAGTATGTTCGGCATGGAGGGTCAGGCAAACATCAAAGACATGAGCCTCTAGGGGAGTAGGCTCTTGCTCATTGAGCATATACAGAAAGTTAGCTGCATAGCTAAGATCATCCCGAGGGCGTACTGGATCGTCCCCTTTGCGCATCTGTTTAAATGCTGCTACCATGGTAGGAATCTTAGCCAACAGCCGAACCACGGCTTCCCTAATGTATTTTGGATTGTCTAGAGCCCGTTTGGAGTAAAACAGACCCAAAGCAGCAGCAGAGGCTTGTAGAGCATCCATGGGATGACCAGTTTCTGGAAAACATTTCATCATGTCCCGGATGCTATACTTGATCCGTCGGTGGAGGCGAACGTCCTCCTGGAATTCATAAAGTTCGTTCTTAGTAGGTAGCTCACCCCAAATCAGTAGATAGGCGGCTTCTAGGAAAGTACTGTTTGATGCGAGTTCTTCGATCCGAATGCCACGATACTCTAGTATTCCCTTCTGCCCATCAACGTAGCTGATACTGGATTGAGCTGCTGGAATGCCTTCTAAACCTGGCTGGTACTCGCAAGCTATCATGTTATTACCTACAGAATCTTCAGTCATCTCAGGGTAACTTACCAGAGATTAGTGCTTAAGTCTTCCGTGCTACAAAGATTATTACTTTTTAGTGTAATGACTATATTATAGCAATCTCCAACAATCTTGATGAATTTGTGCTTGATGAATTTGTGCTCAAAGAACCAATCGTGATATTCTTCCCCCTCTTACCTGTCTTGCCTGTCTTCCCCCTCTTCAGAAGTTTTACAACTCAAATCCCCATTGCTATAGTAACCATTTCGGTGAGGTCAGCAAGAATAGCTCACTGCGACCGAAGGGCTTGCCAGTATTAGGAAGCTTTAACCCAATTACTCCAGCTTTTTTTAGCACTAGTTTTTGATTGGATACTCCCCACACCAACATTTCCGCCCAATTAGCTAAATCCGGTTGATGGCCAACTAGAGCTAAACGTCTTTGAGCATTAGTCTTTCGCCACCTCTGCTGTAGCCAACTGAGCCATTGGTGAATGTCACCCTCAGGAGCGAGACTCTCTGACTCTTCAACCAATGAGCCTAAACCAACATCTTGGAGGATAGCAGCGGTTTCCTTAGCTCTGACCAATGGACTAGTCAAGATTAGGTCAAAATGTAGCCCTCGTTTCTGGAGCTCTTTTGCTACTTTACTAGTTTTTTCATGGCCAATTTTGGTCAGTGGCCGCTCTCGATCGTTGTGGTAGGTGCCTCGCTCAGCAGCAATACCGTGGCGAATTAAGTAGAGTTCCATGGGCTGATGTTGAGATTCGCTTAAAATGCGATCGCGCTCACTGAAAACACTCCTGAGTTCATCAGTTGGTATTAGTTAGTCTAGATAACCGTATCCTCGGGATTAACTAACCGCAGTAGTTTTTGCTTGACTTGGGTATCAAACACCTCCCACTTGAGCTTGGCATACTCCGATTTGTCA
>NZ_JAAHIE010000152.1:0-14328 GCF_010671945.1 Moorena sp. SIO4E2 | reverse complement strand
ACCAACAACTCCACTGGAGCAAGTCGAAGGACTAGGATATCTAGGAGCTGGATGAGGGGAAACTTTCACGTCCAGTTCTGAAGGAGAGGTGCCCTAGGGTAATACCTAGGCATCGACTCTAACTAAAGAAGTAGTTGCAAAAGATAAAAGTTTTTAAGGCCGTAGCAGCTATTCGTCAAGTCCCTTGACCGTAGGTCACGCTACGCGAACGCGACCATTCAAAATTAAAAATTAAGAATTAAAAATTCAAAATCCGTAATTCTTAATTTTTAATTCTTAATTTTTAATTCTTTACCTTTAATTCCTTAATCAGTAAGCTTTACCTCAACCCATCCACTTGTGGTGCAGAGCATGATCACCAGCAACTACAAAAACATCAAGGCGGTCAGGTCCCCAAGATGCTGCTGCTAGCCCAGCAATGCTGTAACCACCTAGGTTTTTCCAATTTTTCCAGGCAGAACCATCCCAGGAACGGCAATAGACCTTGCCCATGGATCCAATCACGAAACAATCTAGCTGGTTGACTCCCCTGGAGACAGCAGCTATACCATACTGACAGTAGCCTCCCAGTTTTTCCCATGGAGTCCAAATGGAACCATTCCAGGTCTTGTAGTATAGAGCGCGATCGCGACCAATGGTAAAGGTAGCGATATGGTTTGGCCCCCAAGACACTGCTGCGGGTGCAGAAATAGAGTAACCCCCTAAGTTTTCCCAACCACGCCAAGCCGAGCCATCCCACCACTTGTGGTAGAGGGCGTGGTCAGTACCAATGATAAAAGTGTCAATGCGGTTAGGTCCCCAGGAAGAAGCCGCTGGAGCATACAGGCAGTAGCCCCCTAGATTTTCCCAACCACGCCAAGCCGAGCCATCCCACCACTTGCGGTACAGGGAATTATTGCTACCAACCACAAAGGTGTCAATGCGGTTAGCTCCCCAAGAAACTGCTGCGGGTGTAGAAATAATGTAACCCTCTAAGTTTTCCCAGCCGCGCCAAGCCGAGCCATCCCACCACTTGTGATACATAGCGTGGTCAGTACCAATCACAAAGGTGTCAATGCGGTTAGGTCCCCAGGAAGCAGCCGCTGGGCTATATATGCCATAGCCGCCTAAATTTTCCCAGTCACTCCAAGTACCGTCACTGGGGCGAGGGCGAGGACGGGGTGGGGGAGTTTTGATTTTGTCAAAAGCTACCTTGGGCTGAATAATACCAGTACCGGAATGCTGATCCCATCCCTGAGAACCAATATTTTTAGCAGTACTCTCCAGGAGTTTCTTAACTTCCTGCTGAGTCAAGCTCGGCTTGGCTTGCTTGAGCAAGGCTACTACTCCAGCAGCAATGGGTGTGGCAGCAGAGGTACCGTTATCACAGGGGAAGTAACCCCGGAAGTGGGTGATGGAACAGAAGTCAGGCTTTTGGGGGGACAAAGCCGCTGGTCCTTGGCTGCTATAGCCGACAAACTGTTCATTCTTGTTAACTGCGCCCACTGTCATCACTAGGGGATGACCATTCGCGCCCCAGATACTTTTACCAGGACCGAAATCTGAGGCACAACGACCATCAGGACAGGTTCCACCACAGTTACCAGCGGCAAACAGAACTAGAATCCCTTGATTGATGGCTTCCACAACTTTGCGGGTGAAGGGATGGTTTGGATTTCTGGCATAAGTCTTATCCCACTGTTCCTGGTAAATTCCCCAGCTATTGGTGAGAATGTGGGGTGTGCCGTCAATTTTATACTGCTTGATTGCCCAATTGAAGGCAGCCAGGGCGTTAGAGATAGCATTCCCTACTAGTGGAAAGTCATAGAGCTTGGCTTCTGGAGCCATACCCAACACATCTGTAGCGCACATATTGCCATGTTCGCCCCAGCTGCGAGCTTGAGTCCCCCATTCCACGCTGCGGTGGTAGCCACCAATGACATTGCGAATTCGCTTGGAGGGTTCTCCGGGACGCACAGGACGACCAGCTGCTGTAATTCCGCCATCAACGACACCAACAACAATACCTTGACCTTTATAACCAGCAGCGTGAATTTTATCAACGCCAAGATATTTGGCTACGTCCGCCATAGTTCCCTTAGCAGCCCCAGGGTTACAGTCACAAGAACCAATCGGACAGCTACCAAACCCTGCCATTGGTTCTACCATCGGATACTCTTGCTGTAAGGTGGTAGTGCTGAAGGGTTCGATCGGGGTGTCTGGCCAGACTTTGATCACATTAGGTTGGGCTTCGAGGGCGGCAATTTGGTTTTGAGCAACTTTGCCCTTGACAACGATCACCTCTTCATCAGAGGCTTGAAGTTGCATGGCCAGTTCCGGTGTCTCAGGATCCATCGATACTGGCTCGTAGTCATAATCGATTTGGAAGCTAGGAACCCTGAAACTTCCTGCCATGTAAAACAAGTTAGCGCCTTGACCCTTAGGTGCTCGCATTTCTACCAGCACGTTTTCCATAGGAATATCTGGGGCAGATGAACTCATTGGCACTGCTGTGGGTATATTGCCTTGACTGGATACAGCATTCATGTCAAAGGATGAAATCTGGTCATCAGCCATTTCCCCTAAGGACATGCCATTGGTAGTTGCTTCACCATTAGTCATACCTGGAACCATTGGTTCGTGACTTTCTATGTTTTCCATTGTGCTAATTTCTGATGATGTTTTATAATTGGCTCGATAGAGAGGAGTCTGTCTTAGCTTTTGTTTCAGGATCAGGTTGATGTGAGTGTTTCTGAGCAATACAGTCAACTACCCATTGACCCTGAAGAATTCCAGATTTTTTCTCAAAGTTTTTGTAAAGGTGATATACTTCCGTTATAACTCAGCTGCATTACTGCACTAGCTGCTGTGAAGAGCAATGGCTTAGTCGAGACTTTCCCCTTAACTTGCAAAGAAAACGTTAAACATCCCTACTCCCCAACAGAACTGTGTTATCTAATCTTTAGGTCTAGGCTTTCGGATCTGGACTGTTACCTAAGCTGAAGGGGATACAGCTGTGCAATTCGATTCCTATAATATTGATGCCCCGGGGCAACGGCGAGTAGAAGTTGAGGCTGTTGTTGAATACTTGCAGCAACTCCCTCAAGGTACCTTGTCCGATGGCTAACCAAAGCAGATCGAGTTTGAAACCAGAAGCACCACCTTGGTGGATTGTAGGGTGGGCTAGTTCACTAGTTTGTAGTAGAATATAGGATATAAGGCTGAGGGTTAGTAAACAGCTAGAGAAAATGTCGCAGAGTCTACCAAAAACTCTGATTATTTGTTAGACTTAAATTAGGGTAACACCGACAGGGATTATTATGTAACTTAAATTAAAGCCGAAAACCAAGGGTTTAATAGTTGCGCTGTAATCCCGGTGGAACGAACTTTTTTGACATTTTTATGGCGCTCGCGGGATATTCCGTCACAGAAGCGCGGAGATACCCCCTGGATGCGATGGCATCTTGCATTGGCGGGCAAAAGTCGTTCTTGGTAGACTTTGGTAGCTAAAAAGTATCGGCTACCAAATTTAACTGAAAATAAATTGAAACAGGGGCATTCATTCAAGGTCAAGGAGAAACTAGAAAATAGGGAACTTGGGAACAGAAAGTATTCCCCGTTTACCTTTTCCCGTTCCTGGTTCCCGAGTAAGCATTCAGCCGTCAGCCGTCAGCCGTCAGCCGTCAGCCGTCAGCTAAAGTAACTCAGCATTATTCCAATGCTTACCTGTTGTCTTGATCCCAAGCGCGAGTGGGGGAAACCACGGCAGCGCGGTCATGGGGGGAACCCCCTTTGGCGGCGCTGCCTCCCCAAGACCGTAATGGTGCGTTTGACCCGTAATTAAATTCGCCACGGGTCGCACCTCTGCATCGCTTATTCAAAAGCACCATCTGTAGCACCTCAAGTAGCGTGCGCATTAGCTGATAGCTGATAGCTGATAGCTGATAGCTGATAGCTGATAGCTGATAGCTGATAGCTGATAGCTGATAGCTGATAGCTGAATACTTACGTTCCCGATCACACAAGAGCCTTGCCCTGGATTAACTGGATAGCTGGCTGAGCTATCAGTAGATTTATAGGGGATTCCTTTTGGTTAAACTCATCAACTCATGTCATGCAACAAGAAGCGGCAGCTGCTAAACCAATTCGTTCACTAGAAGATGCTATCGATAAGTGTCAGACCCTGGGTATGCGTCTGAGTCGTCAACGTCGCTTCATCCTAGAACTGTTATGGGAAGCTAAAGACCATCTGTCAGCGCGAGACATTTATGACCGATTGAATCAACAAGGGAAAGATATTGGTCATACTTCTGTTTACCAGAATTTAGATGCCCTATCTAGTCAAGGTATTATTGAATGTATTGAGCGCTCGGATGGACGGTTGTACGGCAATATCAGCGATAATCATAGCCATGTCAATTGCCTGGATACAAACCAGATTCTTGATGTTTATGTAGAACTACCGGAAAACTTGCTCAAGCAAATTGAGGAACAAACTGGTGTAAAGATTACGGAATATCGGATTGATTTTTATGGTTACCGTCAGGACCAATCACCTAACTCCCCTTCGGAGGGGGTAAGCGAGTAGGGAGTAGGGAGTAGGGAGTAGGGAGTAGGGAGTAGGGAGTAGGGAGTAGGGGTTGCGAAAATTGACTGTACTTCAGTGAAAAAATGTCATTTGAGTTACCGAAAAAACAGACTTTTTTTTATGGTTTGGCCATAACGCAACTAATCAATCAAAGAATCAATCAAAGTATGACGTTTGAATGGGGCAATTAAAAATTGAAGTAAATCCACAGTTGTTAATAAAAACTAGCCAGATGGTGGAGTATTTTGTTAAGCACTGAGCTACTGACCGACTCATTACGATGGATATTTACCAATCTACCATTCGTCCAATTCTCTTTTCTGGGTTGAAGACAGATCCAGAATGGTTACACAATAGAACTCTGGGGCTATTGAGCTGGCTGTCATCGAATCAGAAATCTACTCTAGGTCACTGGCTTCAGGGTCAATTACAGCAAAGGTTTTGCCTAAATGATGCTCGCCTTGAACAAACCCTCTGGGGAGTAAACTTCCCCAACCCTCTCGGTTTAGCAGCAGGGTTTGATAAAGATGGTGTGGCTGCTGGAATTTGGGGAAGCTTAGGGTTTGGCTTTGCTGAACTCGGTACTGTAACCTTTCATGGTCAACCGGGAAATCCTCGTCCTCGTCTATTTCGCTTGATAGAGGACAAAGCTGCTCTGAATCGGATGGGATTTAATAATCTCGGAGCTACAGCAATGGCTGCTCGATTAGAACAGTTGAAGGTTAACAGGTTACAGGTACAACCACCGTTGAAGGTTAACAGGTTACAGGTACAACCACCGTTGAAGGTTAACAGGTTACAGGTACAACCACCGTTGAAGGTTAACAGGTTACAGGTTGCAGGTTTAGAAAAGAACCTACCGGAAGAGAAAGGCAAGGGCGAACAACCTACCGGTAGGGAACGCCTTGGGCAAACAACTTTCAACCGGATCCAAGCTTCAGGTTTAACTATTCCGATTGGCATTAATCTAGGTAAATCTAAAGTAACACCCCTAGCAGAGGCAGCAGATGACTATCGGTCGAGTTTTGGCCTGTTGAGGGAATTGGGGGATTACTTTGTGGTGAATGTGAGTTCACCGAATACACCAGGATTGCGATCGCTTCAGGATGCCACTCAACTTAGTCTGATCTTAGATGCTCTGCAACAGGAAAACGTTTCCCAAAAGCCGATTCTGGTCAAGATTGCCCCGGATTTAGAGTGGAATGCGATCGCAGATGTGCTTGAGCTTGCCCAAACCTATGGGTTAGCTGGGATTATTGCTACTAACACTACCATCCGTCGGGATCTGCTCAAAACACAACGGATTGCGGCAACGGGCAAACCGGTAACGGAAGAAGCTGGGGGGATTAGTGGAGCTCCTTTGCGTCAACGTTCTACAGACGTAATTCGATTTATCTGGCAGGAAACTCAAGGAACTTTACCGATTATAGGGGTTGGAGGGATTTTTACGGCGGAGGATGCTTGGGAGAAGATTACTGCAGGTGCTAGTCTAATTCAGGTGTACACGGGTTGGATTTATAACGGTCCATGGATGGTAAGGCAGATTCTGCAAGGGCTGTTGCAGAAGTTGGAGGAAAGAGGCATGAGTTCAATTTCTGAGGCAGTGGGTTCTGGGTCTGGTTGAAGGTTGAAGGTTGAAGGTTGAAGGTTGAAGGTTGTTTGGTTGAACGCGATCGCGTGGCCTTTTGGCCAAGGTTGTCTGTCAGAATGCAGAATTTAGAATGCAGAATTTAGAAGGCCGAATTTAGAATTCTACATTCTTAATTCTACATTCTACATTTTTAATTCTACATTCTTAATTCTACATTCTTAATTCTACATTCTACATTCTTAATTCTTAATTCTACATTCTTAATTCAAAAATTCAGATTACCAATTCTGAGCGCAGGATAGTAACTGCTTGTCCACTCAGAAAAACGCGATCGCTACCGGTATAGTTAACCTTTACTACACCACCCCGAGAGGAGGCTTGGTAGGCTAAGAACTCATCTTTACTATTGCGCTCGCGCCAGAAGGGAGCGAGACAACAATGGGCAGAACCTGTAACTGGGTCTTCATCAATTCCCACTCTGGGGGCAAAGAATCGGTAAACAAAGTCGTATTCTGAATCACTGTCAGCCCAACTAGTAACAGTTACTGTAAACAGAGGTAAGGTTTTCATCAGTTGGAAATTGGGCTGCATCTGCTTGACCAACTCTTCCGACTCGACCTCCACCAAATAGCCTAGGGAATTTTTCCCAACCCACTTGATGGGTACACCTAAGGCTTGGCTGAGTGCTTCTGGAGTACTGATAACTTCTGAGGGAATCACCGGGAAATCCAGTTGAATCCACTCACCCTGGCGCTGAGCTATCAGCAATTCATTCTTGGTGTAGAACCGAATCGTTTGATCAGGGGAGACATGTCCCTCTGACCAGAGAACATGAGCACTAGCTAGGGTGGCGTGACCGCATAAGAAGACTTCCACTGTTGGTGTAAACCAACGCAAATTGAAACCATCCTCTTGCTTGACTAGAAATGCGGTTTCAGATAAATTCATCTCTCGGGCTACGTTTTGCATCCAGCTGTCATCTTGGGCAGTTGGTAAAACACAGATAGCAGCAGGATTTCCTGTAAAGGGTTTACTGGTGAAAGCGTCTACTTGAATAATGGTTTGTCCCATAATCAGGCAAAAGGTTAAATCAAGTCTGGTTAAGGATTTTTAAAATGATTGATTGTGTTAATTTTAAATTGTTAAGTGTCACTTGATCATTAACAATTTAAAATTAACAATTAATTAACAATTAACATGCCATAAATTTTCCGAAGATGTTATCTAGAATTGAGCCTGTCTCCGGCGGGAGAGTAGAACTGTAAACGTCCAACACCTAAATATAAACCATAGGGCCTATCTCCAGGGGGGAAAGCTGTAACCCCAAACAGATAGACACCACCCCATCGTGGATTACGAACAGGACGAAGCCCAACTGTAATGGTTTTTCCTGGGTTTACTGGTGGATCGAAGGTAACTGAAATTGTTTTGGTTGAGTCGTCTTTTGTTACCCTTCCCAGAGATAACGGCTGACCCCGGTCTTGGTAGGTTCCTTCAAATGCTGAGGATTTCTCGGGATAGAATCGAATCTTATATCCTCCTTGACGCTGATTAATGGTTAATCTTTGGAGTGGTTCACCTATATCCCCTGGTAAGTCCACGGTGAAATAGTATGTTCCTCCTCGAACATCAGCTTGATTAAAGGTAGTTACTGCATCCAACAACCTAGGAGATTTCTCAAATGAAACTCTGCCATCCGCTAACTGAACGGCTTGGGTTGAGGGAGTATCCAAAATTACTAAGGATAAGACTAAGGCTATAGTAATTTTGAGCAAGTTTACCGAAAACAGAAGGGGCGCACGGAAGCTCAATCTCTTTAGAGCTGGGATCAAGGGTGACGCGGTGGTATATGAGGCCGTCTTTTCTTTGATTTCACCATCTAACATGTTGACACTAGTGATGATTCTTGTTATTTGATAATTCTAAGGTAAAAGGTTAGTAGGGAAAGCATAATTGATCCTGTACAACTATGGCATCTGTCTGTAGTGAGGAAAATCACGAAGGGAGTAAAGGTGGGGAAGCATGGCACCATGCACAATGGCAAAATCAAGTATTTAAAGTCAAACTAGTATTTATTATTTCCCCATCTCCGTGATCTTCCGATCTCCTCTTGGAATACATCCTATGTCTGTTTTGTCAAGCCCTCAATTCTATCCACCTAGGCTCAATCCCGTATTAACCCGCCTCTGTCAAAGCTTTTCTGATCTACTCGCCGATAATTTTTATAAACTGAAGTTAGTGGTTGAGTCTACGGACCTAGAGAAACTGGCTCGGTTGGAAGAGGAACGGGTGGTTTATCTCCCGAATCATCCTACCCTTGATGATGGGGTGGTTCTGTTTCTGTTATCAACTCGGTTAGGGCAACTGTTTCACTATGTTGTGGCTTACGAGAGTTTCCGGGGATGGAACAAAAAATTTCTGCCCCTGATGGGAGCCTACTCGATTAGACGGGGTTTAGGCGATCGCGCCAGCATTGCCCAAACCCTAAAGTTACTGAAGCAACCGAGTTGTGATTTGGTAATTTTCCCCGAAGGCGGCTGCTCTTATCAAAATGATACGGTTATGCCCTTCCGAACGGGAGCTATTCAACTGCCTCTACAAGCAATGAACCAAATGGTCAAACAGGGTGAACCTGTTCCTAATCTCTATTTAGTACCGGTAAGTCTGAAGTACCACTACACTGATTCCATGAAGCCAGTGATTGATCAGACCCTGTCCCGTCTAGAGAAGGCGTTCAACATTAATGCGATCGCACCAAACTTCTATGGGCGTTTACGGGGTGTGGCTGAGCAAGTAATTCTTCGCTTAGAGACTGAATACGACCTTAATCTAGACCAAAGCACTCAGATGGATTGGAACCAACGGATTAACCAGCTCAAAACTCGTATGTTGAGTGAGTGTGAACAGAAGCTAGAGCTAACACCAGCAACCATGACACCAATCCGAGAACGAGTGTATAAAATTCAGTCAGTCTTAAAATCCCGTGCTCAAGAGTTAGAAGAGTTTGATGAAACGACCTATGAATCGATTTACCAAGCTACTGTCCGCCTGCTGAACTTCGATGCAATTTACGATGGTTATGTTGCTGCCTCCCCTACGCCAGAGCGTTTTTTGGATACCCTGACTCGACTAGAGCGGGAAGTGTTTAAGTTTAATCGACCTTTGGCGAAAGGACACCGGAAAGCGATGCTCCGCATTGGAGACCCCATAAACCTCAAAGAGCATTTTGAGTCCTACAGACAAAACCGAGCAGCTACAGTGGAGATGTTGACCCAACAACTACAACAGACAGTTCAAGAAAATTTATCGTAAGCATATGCTTACGTCAACTGGATTTGAAATTAGTCCTGACAATTAATTTAAAATTTGTTTGCAAAAATACTTTTGTTTGCAAAAATACTTCACACTTTTTCCAAAAACAATTGGTTAAGCTAAGAGCAGGATAGAAAGTAGAGGAAATTTTATGAACGCTGTTTTTGGCGTGGATTCACAGCAAAGCCGCTGGCGAACCATTGCCATGTTTGCTTTAGGGTTTTGGCTCAGTAGCAGTTTGGTTATAGACTTTGTGATCATGCCATGCATGTCTACAGCTGGCATGATGACTCAGGCTAGTTTTGCTACAGCTGGCTATTCAATCTTCTGGACATTTAATCGTGTTGAGCTTTTGTGTGGCGCTTTAATATTAGCCAGCCTCCTAGTGCTGCGTGGTAATTCTAATCTTTATCATTACGTCAGACGCTGGTCTATTTTATTATCCCTGCTCATGCTAGGGATCGCAATCATTTATACCTACATCATGACACCCCAGATGAGCGCTATGGCTCTACAACTGAATCTTCTAGAGCCAGTGAGTGGCATGCCAGCAGGAATGGTGCAAATGCATGAAGGCTACTGGCTGCTAGAAGCAATCAAGTTAATCGGAGGGACTACACTACTTAGCTGGTGCTATCAAGACTATCGTAGATTGGTGTGTTCGTGACCTGCTCCCACACTCCCCCTAACCCCAGAGGTGATTAATGCTCGTCGAAATGATTGTCAGGTTAATCGGGTGAAAGGGAGGTGGGGTGGTGGGGTATCAATCCTCCACCGTTCCTTCTGAAGGCCACAATAGCCGTAATGCCATCAAAGCAAAGCCAATGGCTGCGATCGCTTTAAGTAGACGAGTAGGCAATAGATGAGCCACCCCTCCCCCAGCTACTACTCCCAGAAAGCTAGCAAGTATCAGTGCCGCTATAGTTCCCAAAAACACAGTACGGGGGGAATTGAGACTACCACTGAGTGCGATCGCTGCCAATTGGCTTTTGTCTCCAATTTCAGCTAAAAATACCGTTAGGAAACTTAGTCCTAGTAATTGCCAATCCATCGTCTAACCTTAAAGCATCTAACCTTCAACTTTAAACCTCCAACCTTCAACCTTGGCCTTTCGGCCACGCTACGCGAACAACCTTCAACCGTCTAACCTTCAACCGTCTAACCTTCAACCGTCTAACCTTCAACCATCTAACTAATACTAATTCAGTTTAATTGCGTCCCACAGAAGCATAACTGAGATCAACAGTAAAAGTGTTCCGGCAGCAGTATCCATCATCTCAGGGGAGAAGCGCTTAGCCAGCCAATGACCAATCAGTACACCTAGCAAACTAGTAGATATCAGTGCTGCGGCAGCACCAACAAACACAATCAATGGAGACTGGGATTCAGCAGTGATTAGTAGTGTTGCTAGTTGGGTCTTGTCTCCCATCTCCGCTAGAAAGATGGTTAGGAAGGTTGAACTAAAGATTCCCCATACAGCCATTTGGTTTGCTTTTACTGGCTGACTCTGGTCAGATTGAGTCACTGGAAAACTGCTCAAGATATAGGTACTCTATACAATTTACCAAAATTTGCATAACTTTACATAAATTCTGAGGCTGTGATCGCTCTCAAAATGTCAGGACTTAGGCGGTTAAGTTGATTTCGCCCCCCTAGCCCCCCAATTTTTCGGTGCGACCCGTGGCGAATTAAATTCGCCAACGGAAAGCGCACCGGGAGGGGTAATGATGTCAAAGTCCCCCTCTGGGGGACCAACGGGTGCAAATGCGTAAGTCCTAAATGTAAATTCTTAAAACAAGTTGAGACTTTTCTCCCCGAAAATTCTTATGATTGCTTTGGTAAGCATTCAGCTGTCAGCTGTCAGCCGTCAGCCGTAACTCAGATTAAACGTTACCGTAGCGTGGCCACAGGCCAAAGCTTACCTGTTTTATTCAAAAGCTGATTGCTGATTGCTGATTGCTGATTGCTGATTGCTGATTACTGATTGCTTAGTTGCTTTGATTGCTGATCAATTTATCAAATATGGGAGAAACTGCATTGATTAACTCAATTTTGTTAGCTGCTGTGGAAACCTCTGTTCCGGTGACCCCAGAGTGGAGTCCCACAGTGGGGATAGTAATGATTTTGTGTAATCTGTTTGCGATTACTGTTGGTCGCTTTGCCATCAAAAACCCCGGTCAAGGCCCAGCTTTACCTGGTGCCTCTGGACTGTTTGCCAATTTTGGTATCCCTGAACTCTTGGCAACTACTAGCCTGGGTCACATCCTAGGGGCTGGTGTCATCTTAGGTCTAGCCACTAGTGGTGTTCTGTAAGGTCTTAAAAAGGACTTAGCTTCAGGGGAAGAGAGGGGAGAGGGGGCAGTGGCAGAAGCCCCAATTAGTCTAAAATTATTTTTGACTTTTGATATCGTATTTGCTTCCCCTTCCCGATTCCCCTAGCAATTCTGGTTGAACTCGCTGCAAAAATAACACCACTGCCGCTGAAAACGACCCCTCGATCACCATCAGGGGAATATGGGCAACCATTAGCCCGTAAATTGCTATCCGTTCTGCTGCCACATTAAAATTAGCAGGAATATTGGTAATGACTAGGACGAAGAATATTAGCGTCGCCACTCCCAAGCCAGCAGCACCCGCCAAGAAGCTGAAGATAGCAGTAACAATTCGATTGCCTTTACCAAACACCCGCCGCAATTGGAACAGGTGATAAGCCAAGATTGCTGATACTGCGATCATGGCTGCATTTATCCCGAGGGTGGAGAGTCCACCATGCTGGAACATAACTGCTTGAAAAAACAAACCAATCAGAATGGCAGGAACGGCGTAATAACCTAAAATTGCCCCTAACAAGCCATTGAGAACGAAATGGACACTCGCTGGTGGGATGGGGAGGTGAATTGAGGATGCGACAAAAAAGGCAGCAGTCAGTAAGGACGCTCTGGGAATTGCCTCCTGGGGGTTTTGATGTTGATCAATTCGACGTAGGGCATACCAAGTGAGTCCACCAGTAGCTGCATAACCAGCAAGACAGACAGAAGCAGGGAGAATACCATCAGGAATGTGCATTAGTTTTCCTCCCTAAGAAAAAGAGTGCTGTACCCACAAATCCCCAGACACCAGCAGCTGCCATGAGCATTCTCTGAACAGGGGTGTAACTAGGACTGGTTGATGAGATCATTAGGGAGTTACCCGCTGCTGATGACTGACCCGCTACAGCAGAATTCTCCTCACCAAGAGTAAGAGTAATCATGCCACCGTGACCAGCTTGGCGCACCTGAATTGTCCAATTTCCCTGCTGAGCGTAATCGGGAGCAAAGATAAACCTGCCGTTGGTGTCACTAGTCCCGGTCTGCCAAGGGGTGGTAGGATTATTGGGAGCATAAATGGTTACTTGGGCATTGGACATCGGTTTACCAGTGTCGTAATTAGCATTAATCTCAATCGCCTCGATAGTTTTAGATTCAAGCCTAGTGCCGTGAGCCTCAGCATTGACTGACCAACTCAAGACAGAAACCAGGCTCAGTAGCATCAAACCTTTCCACTTCATCCTTAATTCTTGACTGTTGAGTGTTGACTGTTAAGCTAGTGTGCATTTAATTGGCATATTTTTTACTTTCCGGAAAAGTCGTCAATCTCTGTGACCCTCTCCCACTCTCCCACTCTCCCCCTCTTCAAGAGTCATGCAAAGCGCGATGGGTCAGAGCTGATCAGGTTTGATTTTTCTAGCACTACCTCTCGATTTTTCCTTGTCTTGATCAGGACTCTAGGTTATAAGACTCCGGGGTTTGGAGTAAGGGTGTTGGGTACGTCATGACCTAGAAATTGGCGTGGATTTACAGTGACCTTCACCGACATGACCTAGGTTAGGCAGAATGTCTTGAGTAAGCTGCTGATAGGTGCGAGCTGGGAGTGCTGATTGAAGCTGAGCCATGGTCACCTCTAGTTTGCCGTCCTTAGCCAGTGCAGCTAATGGCTCAAATCCGATCGCACCAGTGTTGAGGGGGTCATTGGCGGTCACATCACTATCGCCAAAAATGTGATCGAAGTGGAAGGTAGCTTCTATCTCAGCTTCTCCATCCTTGGCTAGAATCCCTTTGCGCTGATCACCAATAAATTCACCACACCGGTATTCAATCTCTTGGTCGAGTTTGATCACAAAATCAATGGTTTGTCCCTGCTTACTAGCTTTACCACCCATGACTAAGGTTTGACCCATTGCTGGACCAATCTTGGCTTTGAGCATTTTCCAGGAAAGAGCATTGTAATGACCAGTTGGTGCATCAGCTATCTCACCAATCAGAATTGGCTCGGCATCCTCTCCCCCCTCCGCTAAATCGATGGTTTTGGGATTGGGGAGGATAATTTTCTCTTGGACTGAGATTTCCTTTACTGTATCGGGGTTAAAGGGAGGGTTAGCTTGGTAAGCTGTGATGTCCGCTAGGTTGATGTAAACCCGATCGAAAGATATTTGCCAACTGTCTTTGGAAACAAAGCCCTGTCGCACAAAGTCTTCACCGTTAGCCCGAAATTGCAGCTTGCCATTCCCTACTGTAGGCTTAGTCTCGCTCTTGGGTTCACCATCACCACAGCCTGAGAGGAAAATTACAGCTATAACCATTATATTTACCCATATTTGCACCTGCTTAATCAGGATCATGCGATCGCTTCTACCTTCGCTTTTACCTTAATTAGTATACAAAACTTAATAAAACTGAGTTTTGGGGTAATTTACAATGCCCCTCTCCCCCATCTCGCCACACTCCATTAAGGGAGTCGGGAGCGGTGCGACCCGTGGCGAATTTAATTACGGGTCAAGCGCACCGAGGGAGTCGGGAGCGGTGCGACCCGTGGCGAATTT
>NZ_JAAHIE010000151.1:0-14406 GCF_010671945.1 Moorena sp. SIO4E2 | reverse complement strand
TCAGCTTTAAACTGTCGGAGTTTTTCAATAAAAGGAGGAGGATTTTTACGCTATTTATGAGGGAAATCCTGTAGGAAAATAGCTTACTATTGCTCAGGATAAATTATCTACCCCACTCTTCGCCACCTGGTAATTCAGTTAAATAATCATCTAAAACTGCTGGCAGTTCTTTAGCTGAATAGCGGTAAGTCAGACTAAGTAAACTATTGGCAGTCAAAATCAGCTGTGGTTTATCCAGCCTCTGGGAAAGTTGAGACCGCCTTAACTCTCCATTGAAAACTTCCAGACTAGCAGGAGCGATCGCTGCTTCTAGTGCTTCCTCTAATCTGGGCTGCCATTGATCAAGCTTAATATAATAGGAGGTTTTATTATCTTTAAGATTAAGCTTTTTAATTTCCAGAATTGAACTGGCAATTGAAGCTGCCCAAGAATTGGTTAAACGCTGCTCTACTTGATTTTTAATTAAGTGGATAAATAGCCTGACTAGGAACGAATCAATATTACGCAAAATTGCTTGTTTACTCATCCCTTCTAATTCATCGACAATTGCTAAAGCATCTGCGTATCGTCCTTCTATAATGCTAGTTTTGAGGTCTATCAGTTCTTGTGTCATAGGTAAGGACAAAATTTGGGTGTTAGGGAGTAGGGAGTAGGGAGCAGGGAGCAGGGAGCAGGGAGTAGTTAATTCAAAATAGGGAAGTTTGATAACATTACTATTATCAAATTTTAAAGTAGAGGCATAAAACTAATTTGGTTTTGATATTCATCTAACTAGCCTCTACTGTTTTAGTCTTTTGATAGGCAGCCTCTTTTTCAGCTTTAAACTGTCGGAGTTTTTCAAGAAAAGGAGGAGGATTTTTACGCTGTTGTTCGCGCATTTGATGACTCCACAGTATATATGTCATTTGACAGACACGATCGGTTTACCTACCAAGCACGGGGTTCAAAATCAGGGGCATTGCTAATCAAAACACTTTCCCCCGCTTGTTGGATCACAAATAACCCCTGGTTATAGGCAAACTTATCAACATCCCCATCAATTTCAATGGCAGCCACAGCACCATACAGACGATAGTTTTTGTAATGGGGCATGATTGTCTTAAATTGTTCTAAATTAGTCAGGAATTGTCGTAGATTCTTCTGGGTCAGGCGAGATTTTACTTCCACCGCCACTGCCACATTGGTATTGACTGCCAAAATATCGATTTCCAGGTTCTGAGATCCTGCCCTTGCCTTTACCCGTTGGAATATGGCAGTGACCAAAATCCCCCGTTCTTGAAACAGACGAACCACCGCAGGAGCCACCAGGTTCTCCACAAAGTTGCCCCAGCGACTGGTCAAGGCATTAACGGCCTGATTCGTCTGAGCCGCAATAGCTTCCACGCGAGCCAGCCGTCGATCCGCCTCAGCCGCCCGTCGATCAAATTCAGCTCTTGATTCAGCCAGGTTCTGCTGAAATTCATGGCGAGACCGTTCTAAAGACTCCCGCAGAATTCGCTCAGTTTCCTGACGTTGACGTTCGCTCTCTTGAAAGAGTTTATAGAAGTCATCTAAGGTAATTGAGTCAGTCATGGCAGGGCGTTATCCAGGTCACTTAATCGAGTTTAGCAAACCCCGTAGAAGCAGTGCCTTTTGCCCGGTGACTTATCTTTGAAAAAAGAAAGTGCGATCGCAACATCCATCGCGATCGCATCCCATAGTTATTCAAGCAAGAAGTGAGTAGTAAGGTATGTTCATAACCCACCCATCCCATTAACAATTCCCTCTTCTTTCTTCCCTGTTCCCGACTCCCGACTCCCTGTCCCGACTCCCTACTCCCTACTCCCTGCTCCCTACTCCCGATTCCCGACTCCCGACTCCCGACTCCCTAAAATCCTAACCAAATTGAGATTCAATAATAGCGATCGCATTAGCAATGCCATCTTCATCCCGGATTTGTTTCCCCAAGGCTTCAGCATTTTGCCGAATGGTCTGGTTTGTCGTCACTTCGCGGATAGCAGTAGCCAGCTTCTCGGCAGTCAATGTCTTTTGGGGAATCGGTTTACTGCCGACACCAAGGGCATGAACACGCTCGCCCCAAAAGGGTTGGTCCCCAAAAAAGGGACAAATGATAGTGGGACGACCTGCCCGTAAGCCAGCAGCGGTTGTGCCAGCCCCACCATGATGCACCACTGCCGCCATACGGGGGAAAAGCCAATCGTGGGGAGCGCTATCAATTTTGAAAATGCTGTCTGGCAAGTCAGCCACTGCCAAGCCACCCCAACCGGTAGCAATAATACCCCGCACATTGGCTTGCTGTAACCCTTCAATCACAATTTCCGTCAACCGCTGGGGATCTCGTCCAGCCATACTGCCAAAACCGACATAAACCGGAGGATTACCAGCATCAAGGAAATTCTGTAACTCAGCCGGTGGTTGCCATGTATCTTGTTCCTCTAGAAACCAGTAGCCGGTTGCCATCACACTCTCAGGCCAATCCGTAGCTTCATCGCACACAAACTTACTGTAACAATATAAAACCGGAATCTGTTCACCGGTAGTGGTACGCAGAATATTAAAATCCCCCCGTTGGGGTGGCAAATCATGGTCAGCTCGCCACCTTTTAACAGGTTTGCCTGCTGAAAACTCCATTAATCGATTGACGAAGCGATAGGTCAGTTTGTTATACCAGCCCCCTAAAGGCCATTTCGGGAAGCCCATGTTAGGAAATTCAGCGGTAGGCACCAGCATCGGCAAGGGAACCGCCATGATCACTGGAATGCCCAATTTTTCGGCGAAATGAGGGCCCCCATAGGTTTTGGGGTGGAAGATGATCAGATCGGGGTTGGCTTTTTGTGCGGAATTCCAACTATCATTAAGCATCATCCGTTGCATGGGAGCAACTTGTTTAGATAACTTGCGAGTGAGTTTGATGGTTTCCCAGAGGTTGGTCGTATTTTCCATGGCATCCCGACCTTGATCGGAATTGATCAGCTTGATCATCTCATCGTTCATATAGCCATAAGTTAAGCCATGCTCCCTGATGAATAATTCAAAACTGGCACTGGTACAGACTGTGACGGTATGTCCTGCTGCTTTTAAACCTTTGCCCAATGCTACATAGGGCTGGACATCGCCACGGGAACCGAGAGTTAGGATAAATACATGCATAGGTCAGTTATCTGGTCAACAGCAATGGAACATGTATCAACCTCTCAAACACACACAACAGCAGTTTGTGGAGGAAGCATCATCCAAGAATTCCTCTTAATTATAAATATTCCATTATAAACATGGAGTGGTAATCCGTCTATTGCCCCCCTCACCGTAAGTCCTGTTTTAATTTTCAAGTTTGAATTTACAATGGATATGAACCCAAAAATACTGCTTTCAAAGTCGGAGACCAATTAGCTGCTCAGATGGAGAAACCCGATGCCTCGTAATACTCGTAATAGTAAAACGGCGTTTACTTAATTTTTCACAATGATATGGAGTAAGGGATGAAATACGTTTTACAGATTTTTCAAATTATCAAATACCCCTATGTCAAGCATGCACTCATTTTAGTAACAGTACTATTATTAATAATTCCTGACCTCATAGAACCCCTTATTATTCAGAATATTTTCGATAATGTTTTTCCAAACAAAGATATTAATTTATTATTTTTAATGGTTTTAGCTTTTGGGGTAGCCAGGATTTTTTGGTTTTTACTAAAAATATTTGAGGACTATTTATCTGCTTCTTTTGGCCCGCAAATAATTTTTAGAATAAGACAAAAATTATATTCTCATATTCAAAAAATCGATTTTATAACCTACAGTGAAATACCGAATGGTGAACTGGTATCAAGATTACTTAATGATGTTAATTATTTAGAACATTTTTTATTAGTAGTTTTCCCGAGTACAATCGAAAATATATTAATTGTATGTTTGATAAGTATATTGTTATTTAAGTTTAATTGGCTTTTAGCTTTAGTATTAATTCCCCTATCATCTTTATTGAATTTGGCCTATAAAATTAAAGAAAAAGAGATAGAGAAATTAAGCGCTATCAATCGAAAATATATTTCTGAATTTCAAAAATTTTTTAACGAAAATATAGAACTACACTATTTGATAAAGGTGTTTGGTTTAGAAAAAAATAGATTAATAAAACATACCAAAATTACCCAAAATTATATAAGGAATAATATTAAATTTGTGACGTTATCCAAACTAGTAGAATCTTTGGGAGAACTTATACCTCTAACTTCAAAAATTGTTTTATATGGATTAGGAGGATATCTTCTCATAAATAATCAACTTACCTTAGGTAGTTTAATTGCTTTTGACTATTTATTGGGTCTTATTGTTGAGCCTTTATCTTCTGTTTTTAAGGTTAATCTAAAGTTACAAGCTACCATCCCAGCTATCAAAAGGATTCTGGAATATTTAGAACTGGACACAGAAAAAGAAGGAGATTTAACAGTCAACAAAATCAATTCCTTTAAATTTGAAAAAGTTAATTTTGAATACCAAAAAGGTCAACCCATTTTGAAAAATATCACTTTTGATATCAAAGCAGGTCAAAACATCGCTTTTGTAGGAAATTCCGGTGCAGGAAAAACTACAATAACTAATTTATTATTTAGATTATACAATCCCAAAGAGGGTTCGATCAAGATTAATGATATTGATATTAGCTCTCTAAAAATCAAATCATTAAGGCAAGCTTTAGGAGTCTGTTCTCAAGATACATTGTTATTTAATACAACAATCAAAGAAAATTTAAAGTACGGAAACTTAAACGCAACAGACCGAGAAATTATAGAAGCTTGCCAGCTGTCACATATTCATCATTTTATTGAAACTTTACCAGAAAAATATGAAACTATAGTTGGGGAAAGAGGCATAAAACTTTCTGGAGGACAAAAGCAGAGGCTTGCAATTGCTAGAGCAATCTTAAAAAATCCTCAAATTTTAATTCTGGATGAAGCCACATCTCATCTTGATAGTGAATCAGAAAATATTATCCAAGAATCACTTAAAACAGTTGCCGAAGGTAGAACGACAATAATCATTGCTCATCGATTATCCACAGTGGTAAATTGCGATCGCATATTTGTTTTGAATCAGGGCAAAATTGTCGAAGAAGGAAAACATCAAGAACTCCTTAAAAGTCAAGGAATTTATTATAAACTTTGGCATGAACAATTTAGATTTGATCCGATTCAGTAACTCTTCTGAGTATTAGTCTGTCTTCTGGATATGCTCCGAAGTCTTTTGTTAGTAAGTAGGAATTATTTGGGGATTTAATGGCTAAATAATCCTTAGCCTGTTCCCAAGACTCCAATCTTTGCATCCAATGCCGATAGTACATCATAGCGACAGTTCTAGCACGGGCAGCTTGTGCTTTAGTAAAGAATAAGTTTTCATTCAGTTCAGTATCTATACTCATTAGATTCATGAACATATTTTTGGCATGCAGATTTTCAGCAAATTTTTTATCCCAAGGCCAAATACTGGCTTTTTTGATATTAATCGGATTCCAGATGGTATCTGGAGCTATCCCCAGGCAAGGCTTATTAAAATCTTTACCATGTTTACCAAGGTGATACAGTTGAAAACAATGTCCTAATTCATGGCTAAGAGTACTACCAGCTTCACAGTCATATTTTTGATTAAGGTAGTTGGCTCGATCGTATCCTAAAGTATCAACAATCAGGCACAAAAAACCAATTTTTCGAGGATAAAATTTGCGGCGATATCGGATTTGGGGCAAATTGGCATAACCCCCAAGATTGCGTCTGGATAAATCCCGTTGCATTAAGATCGCAACATTAAAACAGTTTGGGGATGTGGTAATTTCATCAATCCACTTTCCTTTGTTTGTTTTCACTGGATTGCGAGTATGGACTTCGGAAATTCCAGTTAATCGAAACCGAAATCCCATGGCTCCAATGCGGTCAATACAAGTTTGGTAAAAATCCGAATAAGGTAATAAATAATTGCGCAGATGTTCTTTAGCATACTCTGCCCCTTCCATAGAAAATTCAAAATTTACCTTTTCCAGATTCTTTTCAATTAACCATTTCAAGTAAGCTCGATCGTTATTCTTTTTGATTGAGTCATAATCTCTCTGAATGTCGTAATTATGATTGGGAAGAAACTGTCGTAAGTCATAGGCTAAAATCTCTGGGTGGTCGATCAGATCTATGATATAGTCTTCTTCGCTAAAGTTAACTAGATAAAAATGAATTGGAAACTCCCAAATATAGGAATCATGGATAGGCAGCAGATCCGGAAATTTTTTTTTCCGAGTTAGCTCCATGATTTCTAGGAAGTCTGCAAATGATTTGGAGCGGAAATATTGATACAGAGTGAATTCCCGACCCTCTTGTTGATAAATTCGCTGATTGAAGAATGTTTCATTAACTCTAAAATCGTAAGCAAAGAAGATATTGATAAATTCCTCGATACTGTTGTAAAATTTACCCCGAATGCGATCGGTAATTTCTGCTATTCCTAGATAACAGTTGATTAAAGGATCTAATTGATTGATGTCTAGGGTTAGAGGCAATTTAGGCATTATCGCAGAAAGCCGTTGTTTAAATGTAAGCCAAAGATATTTTGTAACAGATACTTTTGAGCCAGATTGAACTCTAATTTATAATCAAATATATTTGAATTAATTTAATATATCTATCGAATTTTTATTATATTATTGTCTGCTGTCGTAAAGCATCTCGTTTCTCTTTCCAATTGCAAATAATCGGTTTCATGGTTTCCGATTTCATGTATTTTTCCCCTTTTCTCGCCTCCATTCTTTCTAAGAAAGAATCAATATTGGAAACATTCATAAAATCATGGGACAAGGAAATAGAATCTGATAAAGTTAAGGTTTGATGAGACCAACCATTTGGTAAAATTAATACTTCACCTGGTTCGAGCACAAAATCATAAGGCGCAGATGCGTTCATATAAAGCGGATATTTAACTAAATCGGGATTGGTTAAGTCAACTTGACCATCGTACATCCACTTTGTATCTTCAGGTGGGTGAAGTAGCCACCTTTTGCGACCGGAAATTTGAGCAGAATACACATGCTGTCCTAATCTATCCGTATGATTGGCAATCCCAGAACCTTTAGTTCCCATAAAAATCCAGGTCAAGGCATTTAATTCTTTTTTAGGTAGCTCTAAAATCCAATCTTTTTCCTTGTTGTTCAAGGGTTCAATTGTATCAAAATCTTCAGCAAGGATGTCATAAAAGTCATCCAGACACCACATGGAATAATGGGGTTGGTCGAAGTTGCTTTCCAGATACTTTCTTAATCGTATTTTTTTAGACTTATCGTCGTGACCATGGAAATACTGAATGAAAGCATTGCCAAACCTCTCTCGAAAATAATCTAAATTCCACTTGTGCAGAGCTGGCCAATGATTGATTTGATTCTGGAGAATAACTGCTTGATGAGGAATGAGGTATTTTTCTAACAACTCTTCAAAAGAAATGGAGTAATAAATACGCTCAATAGGAGTCGTTTTTCTTTGGGTAAGTTGAGCAGCCCAATTTGCTTTAATTGACTGACTGGCGCGATAAAATGTCTCTACTTTAGGATCGATATGGTGAGATTTATTGAGTTCGGAAATATAATGGTGATAATTTGTCTCATTGACAAGATCGTGGGTAATAGAAATAGAATCTGATAAAATTTCAGTTTGATGCCACCACCCAACGGGAATAATTAAAATTTCACCAGTTTCTAAAATGAAGTCGAGGGCTTTGGCTTCCTTGAAATTAGGGTATTTTTCAATCGATTCTTCTCGTTTTAACCAGTCAGCTTTACCCTCATACATAAACTCAGATTCTTCTGGAGGAGAAACAATCCAGCGCTTTGTGCCCATAATTTGAGCTGACCAGAGATGAGTCCCCATACTATCTTGATGATTCTTAATGCCCGTGCCAGTATTGCCAATAAAAATTACATTCATGTCCCCATGAATAGTTTTGGGAAGATCCAATAACCAGTTAAATTTAGTATCGGAAAGAATTGTCCCGGCAAGGGGATAATCTGGGGAGAGTATGGGAAATAGTTCTTTGGTATATAGGCTAGAGTATAATATTTCTCCCTGTTGCATTTTCGCAAACATTTTTTTCAATCTCATTTGAGATGACTTAGCTTCGTTGCCAGAAGGGAAAACATTGGTATAAATGTTACCATACTTTTCCTGAAACCAGGAAAAACTCCACTTCTTGCTTGCTTCCCAGTCATCAATTAGACCTCGAATGATAACCGGTTTTCTTTTATAAAGATAATCATCAATAATTGTGCGACTAGTTACACTAGCATCTAGGTAATCTATGCTTTCGTTAGGATAGTAGTTTTGGAGGATTTTTTCGCCTTTAGACATGGGATTTATCCTGGTTTTTATTTCAAACTCCAAACCAAAGCTTGTTTCTCTGGTTAAACATTAGTAAAATAGTAGAAATTTTATGGTTTTGAGCGTATTTTTGGATCCGTTTTAGTTTTTGGCCAGGATTCTCTTCATTATCAAAAATAGTTTGCAGAGCTTCGGTATCATCTGCCGATAAAGCAAATGCATTTTTTTGAAACATTTTCGAGAGAACTAATAGTAATTCCGAATTGGCTTCGTAAAAGGAAAACGAAAGGGCAATATTGCGTTTAAAACTCTCCACTGTATGCCACCAACTACAAGGAATGTAGAGGACATCTCCGGGATGGATTTCGGTTTCATACAAAGTTGCCTGTTCAAAAAGAGGATATTGTTGGTAATCTGGTTGATGAATATCAATAGGTGAATAGTTGGCATTTTCCTCTCCGCCTTTTGGATACATATAAGCTGTTTGGGCAATATCGACCAGCGTCAACTTCTTATATCCGCTGACCTGGCAGAGGAGATTCTCATACCAGTCATGGTGAAAGGCAATACGATTTCCTCCTCGGGTCATCAACATGCGACGTCTGGAAAATACATCAAAGGCATGGAAGAGATCGATATCTGGGACATTCTGGATCAGAGCTGGGAATAGCCAACTACCAACAAAATAGTCGGTTTCCCCTTCTGGAAGGGTTAATCTCTCTAAAAATCTGGAAAAAGGCATATAAACTTTCTCAGCATCGTCGAAAATTCTCCCCTCAAATTGATCTCTGGATGTTTCGACATCTACTGTCTTAAACCCCACAACCTGCTCCAAATACTCATTTGTCCACAGGTGAATGGCATCCCAGTGTTTTACTCCTCCGCAAATAACTAATGGAGTATTCTTTTGCACATAGTTTCCGTAGAACTCCTCTTTGGATATTTGTTCGACTTTGGGAACCCTCGCTCTTTTATTTTTTATGTTGTAGCTGGATAATATATTCATCGCGATCGCTTTTCCATAAGTTTACTCAAGCTCAGTAGGTACTATGACCGTAGAGAATATCAAAAAGGCTTTCTTCTATTAAACGGCGAAAAATTTGATGAAAATAGTAAGAAGTTCCCTGCTCTTTGAGGTATTTCCGGTGATATTTTTTCAGTTGAGCGTTACGTTTAGAAGCTTTTTCTTCAGATCTAATGATGGCAAGTAAGTCGTTCTTTACCGATTCATCCACCGGAAGGGTGTCGCAGTCTACCAATTTCTCTACAACATTGAGCCGTTGAGCCATTGTCTCGTTGATGATGTAAGACACTGCAATATTCCTGCCAAAGGACGTTACGCGATGCCACCAGTAACAAGGAACATACAAAATATCGCCTTTTTTAATGCGAGCTACGTAAGGAGTGGCATGGTTTAGGAGAGGGAATTGCCCAGAATCCAGCCGATCGAGATCGATAGCAGAAATAAACTGTTCAGGGGTTGCCGGATACAGGTACTTGAAATCGGTGATATCAAACAGCAGGAATTCTTTTTCCCCATCACATTGGCACATGATATTTTCATTGTCGTCATAGTGCAAATGGGATTTTTGACCGCCATTGCCCCAGAATAACGTCCTTCTCCTGGAAATAGGGAAGGTCTCCAAAACAGGATGAGTTCCCAAATCTTGATGTAAAACAGGAAATAGGTTCTGGTCTGAAATATAGTAATTCTTATCAATACTTTTATAGCGTTCGATGAAGTCGGCGACGCTCATCTTTTCCTGAAGACTATCTTTAAGATTTACCTTTCCTTCCTGATAATAGGAAAAGATATAAACCTTGACTGGTTGTTCTCCGACGACTTTTTTTAAATAGTCGTCTTCCCACTGCATGGCCTGCCAATGCTGAATACCTTGGCGAATAATGACGGGGCGGTGCTTGGCAACATACTCATTGGCAAAAGTTTCATTATCAATCGTTTTGACTTCCGCTACAGGAATTGGATTTTTGAGGTTTATTGGATGATGGTTTGATCGCTGTTCGATCGCGTAGCGTGACCGTAGGTCAATGCTTAAATTTAACATAATAAGTATAAGTTATTATAAATTATGCATTTATTTATTCGGTTAATTCATACTTCAAAAATTCCAGGGTTTATTCGATAAAAATTTTGCATCAAATATAAAACTGGATAACTATAGTTACCTGAATGAAGTTCACTTTTAACCATAGGCTTAACACGTTTAAACGCATTATAAACAGGACTAATATCCTCTTGTTTATTTTTTAAATATTCATACAAAAGACTAAGTTTTAAATATAAATAGAAAATATTCCACTCCATTAAACCACCTTCATTTTGCAGAACTTGCTGAGTATTAATCGCCGTTTCCTCTCGATTTTCTAACATAGTCAGCATAGTCTGTTTTTCTGATTCAGAGATAGGTAAAGCATCGTTTTTTACTAACTTTATATAGGCCATTAATTGCGAAATCCGATCGGTTCTTACATAAGACAATGCCATGTTCCTGCCTTGGGAACGGACGCTATGCCACCAGTATCCGGGAACATATAACATATCCCCTGGATAAAGATGAGCATTATATCTGGTGACTTCTTTAAAGAGGGGAAAGGCTTGATAATCCACATTATTCACATCTACTGGCGAAAAGTCTGGACTATCTTGATGATCGTAAGCATACATTTTGCGAAAATCTGCGATATCAAAGAGAGGAAACTCTTTTTCGCCATCAATCAAAACATAGATATTTTCCTCATCGTCATAATGGAGTGGCGCATATTGTTCTCCTGCACCGAGAAAGAATCCAGTTCGCTTATGATAGTGCTCTAACCGATTGAATCCCTCCAATATTTCATGGTTGCCCATGTCTTGAACTAAAATACTCGGTATATCGGAGTCATTAATGTAATATTGAGAATTATCTTGATAGTGATCTAAAAACTCACCAAATTTCATATATTTCATGGGAGATTGGTGGTTAAAACCAAAATCATGGCGAATAGATGTGGTTTTAAAAATTTTTCTATTGCCAGCAAGTTTAGCTAAATAATCATCAGAATGCCATTTTTTAACAGCTGGCCAATCTTTAGCCCCACCTCGAATCAGGCACGGAGTATTTTTGAGGAAATAATCTTGATAAAATTCGGCTTGGGTAATACTGGTTAATACAGGTACTTCTCTTTGCATCGCTCCTAGCACCGTTCTTTGATAATTAGGTGGATATCAATAAAATTCCCCTAGGGTGAGAGGCTGATAAATCCTCAAAATAGTCTCTCTAACTAAAACAAAAATCCTTCGCAGTTGAGAATCCCCGCATTGAATTGGCGGGGATTCCTATAAACCCAGCGTGGTCAATTGAATAAGAATTAGACGGCGAATAAATTCGCGCCCGTCGTCATTCAAACTCACAATAAAACCGGACTCTCCCTCGGACCATTAGTGACAAGTTAAGATTCTATAGGATTTGTCATAACTTGTCATCCACCCCGGTACTAATTACGACTCCGACGACGTAAGCGAAATGCAGCAACAGCTGCATTTTCATTTAGCATCTTATTGGGGATAAAGGTGCTTAAGGAAACATCCGCTTTCTGGTTGTATTTAAGTTCCACATAGTTGGGATTGCTCTTCAGCACAGGAACAGCAATATAGGTCGTGCCGTTGATATCAATCTCGCTCTTATGGATACTCAAAGATTCGTCAAATTCTCCCTCTTCAGGAGTGTCAGTATCATCCTCTTGATCATCAATATCCATTTCCCGATCTAATTCGTTATCTAGATATTCTGGATAATGCTTGAGGAAGTCTACAGAGACATACAATACGCCGTCAATTTCAACTTCGTTACCAAACACTGATAGGTTGTCATTCGTAGTAGTTGCACTCATAGTCTATTTATCCTACTATCAAATTTTGTTGCCAAAAATAATACTATTATACAATGGGGTATTCGAGTAAAAACATAACAATTTCTTAAGAAATTGTTATGTTTTTACTCCTGATTCATTCTTGCAGTTCTCAATTGGGTGAGGTCCCTTCGTCTTGGGTTAATGGGAGCAGGGGGAGAAAGATAATGTTCTGGATATCGTAAGTGTGGGCAATTATCCTGATTTGATCTAATTCCTCTCCATGATCAACTTGAAGGGGCTAATCCCTGTATCCCAACCCTCACCAAGCACGGGTTGAGACCTAGGACTTACTGCTCCCCACACTCGCCGCTCCCCCGCCCCACAGTCCCCACACTTCCCTCGACTAACTATAGGGTACCTAAATCAATTGTGATAATTTTTGATGCCATATTCCCTACTCCCTAGTTCCTGTTCCGTCTTCCCTGTTTCCTGTTCCCTCTTCCCTTTGCCATACCCACTGGACAACGCTCGATGTGCTCCTTGATCACCCAAGTTGGTTCACCATACCTGATGTAACGGCCATCATAGGGTTCTTGACACATGGAGTCGAGAGTTTTACAAGTGACATTATCGCCGTCGCTGGTACAGACAAAGTTTTGGAGGTGTTGTTGCGCCAGTTCCAGAGCGTCAATCACCACATTTTGCCGAATCAATTTCCGCGTCATGGACAAGGTTGGAGCGGATACATACCCCTTAGGGTCGGCCTCAGCTTCGGAACGATATTGTTGACAAACAACTTCAGTCATAGGCAATCCATCACCATCGCAAAGTGCCATGCGCCGGTGCCTGGTATTGAAGACAATGGGCTGCTCGTGGATGTCACTGTCTTGGCTCTCAGAGATGGTGCGAATAGAAACTGCTGCGTTGACAACACCAAGGTCGTCCAATTTATTTTTGTCAACCGGTCCGGCGTTTCCGGTAACTGCAATGGAGACCATCGCCCGACTATTTTTCAAAGCACCGGCAGCCATTTGTCGAGCCGTGGTTTCGGTATAAACATCGCCTTTCTTGACCCCGAGCATCTTGCGCTTAGCATCACTATCATAGGTGGAAAATCCACCGTAGGTGTAGGAGCCATAGAGGGGAATGTTGACGATGGTGGAAATAATCATGCCACTGGTCAGAGACTCCGCTGTGACAACATTGAGCTGCCGTGCCTTAATTTCTTTCAAAAAGCTTTCAGCTTTGTCATTCATCAGAGGAGTGTAATCAATGGACATATAATCTACTGTACTGCAACCGTTGTTTAGGTACAGTAACCCTCGTAAGCAGGTTTGAGCCGAGTTGCTGGTATCGGCCATTGCTAGTTGGACACCAAGCACAAAGGGTAGGATGAGCGATACCAGTACCATCAAAACCTTTTTTTTCCGCATTTTTGACCGTCTTTCTCCAAAAGATAATTAAATCAACTCTGATTACACTATCAATTCTTGGGTTGTATCAGCTGGTCTTTATGTGAAGTACCCCAACCTGCTTGACCTTTGGTCACGCGGGGCGCGTTCGCTGAGGTTGGGGCTTCCAATTCTCAGGTCAGTTCAGGGACGGTCTTATTCGTCTTTTGGGCTTCCCGCTTCATCCGCCGACGCCTCTACCAGAGGCGCGCGCCTGCTGGAATTGGTCTTACTCAGCGTCCACAGGCAGACATCCGCCTTCTAAGGACGTATAGTTTTTTTTTCGACAGACTCACCTTGGAATTACGACTCTATGGTCAACCAGCCGGGGCTTGTCTCTTCCCGGAGACGAAACCTTAGAATAAGGCAGCCTTAATCATAAAGTTTTAACCCTTTTACGCATAGCCGACCAACCATAAAGGCTGCCTTATTCTTGCGGTAACTTCTGACCCTGAGCTCTGCTAGTACTTTGTAGACCTAATGGTCTGAAAACTGATATGATATCAGACCGTTTGTAAGGTAGCCTTTTAGTCAGTCAGGCGGGTCAGCAACCAACTTTATTATAACACAAATTAAAATTATTGTAATTTGTCGTCTCGCTATCCATCCCCACCGGTCGCAGGGTTGGGGAATTCCGCGAGTTTTGTTAAATTTAATGGTTTTGACAGCAAGGGAGTAGGGAGTCGGGAGTAGGGAGTCGGGAGTCGGAAACTTCGGATTAAAAATTATCACAATTCATTAATAGACCTCTTGCCA
>NZ_JAAHIE010000150.1:9203-14436 GCF_010671945.1 Moorena sp. SIO4E2 | reverse complement strand
CTACCGTCTACATTCAAGACTACAAAGAAATCTGGCCCGCGAAAGTCCCGGTTTCGTGCTTGTTCACTACTGAAGTAAACAAACATATTGCCCCCAACAAAGTAATCGTCTCGGTCAGCTAAAGCAACGCGCAGTGACCGGATCAGGGCGTTCATGGCTATGCGGTGGCGGTCACTCTCCAAAGGTTCTCCATCATCAAAGATTAAATCCGTTGGTGGCATGGGGGGCTCCCAATCCATACTATCGGTTGCAGTTGGCGATACTGCTTCGGTCTTGGTTATGCTGTTGACACTCCCCGTCCTACAAGGACGAGGATTCTTTCTTCCCAGGGATTCCAATGAACTTGCCCTCAGAAAGCATCTTGACCGTGTGCCCCACGGCTGCAAGTCCGCGTATAGCGATTATTTGAGCAGCTGCCACATCTCTGTCGGTTGTGTAGCCACAATGTTCGCAATGATGTATGCGCTCAGCTAAGGTCTTTTTGCCAGTTTCAGTTAAACAATTGGGACAAATTTGGCTAGTCTTTTTAGAATCTACTTTTTGAAAATAGACACCACGATGGGCGCAACACTGCTCTAATATCTTAAAAAACTGTCCCCATCCCGCATCTAGACAGTGCTTTCCTAGCATTCCCTTAGCCAATCCTTTGAGATTTAGATCTTCAACAAAGATCATCCCAGCCCAATCGCAAAGATTATGAGCTAATTTCCAGTAATAATTTTTTCTAATGTTAACGATTCGTTCGTGTAGCTTGCTGACTTTTGCTTGTGCCTTACAACGGTTGCTACTTCCTTTACGCTTTCTGCTTACCCTCTTTTGCAGCAATTTAAGCTTGCGTTCGAGACCCTTGAAAGGACGTGGATTAGGAAATAACCTCCCGTTACTAACAGCAGCAAAATGTGAAATTCCCACATCAATGCCCAAGGGTTCCCCATGAGGCATAATCTGAGGAACATCAACATCCCATTGCAAAGTCAACATCACATACCAGCCAGTAGCACGTCTGACCACTCTGGCTTGTTTAACTACAGCATCAGAAGGTATTTCCCGTGATTGCCGCATCTTTACCCAGCCAATTTTGGGCAATTTAATTTTTCCAGATTCAACTGGTTTGACTCCTAGTTGTGGAAAAACAAAAGATCGCATTTGTCCCTGCTTCTTAAAGCGAGGAAAGCCATGACCTTGTTCCCACATACTAACAAAAGCTTTTTCTAGCCTTTTGAGCGTTTGTTGTAAGACATGAACTTGAACAGCTCTAAGCTCTTCAATAGCTTTTCTGGCAGCGGTTAACCCACGGCATTGACTGGCATAAGTAGGACGGGTTTGCTCTGCTGGAATGATGTATTCACTACGAACAGAGCAAGCATTAACCTGACAACTACGAGATTTATACCAATCCTTCCTTTCTGCTAGTGCATAGTTATAGACTTTGCGACACTGTTCAAGCCAGTTTTCAAACAAAGATACTTGCTTAGCGGTAGGTTTTAATTTGAACTCGTAGGTTAGATTGAACACTTTACTTGCCTCCTTAATTCAAGGATATCACATTCTTGAATTAACGCCCATCCTTAATTCAAACATAAAATATTTTTAAAGCCGCCCTAAAAGGGCGGGGCTTGAAACCCAATATTTTTGGTCATTTTGTCAACTTCTATGGCTTGCTCCAACACCATGATAGTCCAAGATAGTTTGATGGCTGGCTCATGGGTTCGCGTAGCGGCTCGTACCGAGCATCGCGTAGCGTGACCGTAGGTAAATCCCATTTACTATGATGCTCTAATCATTGTCAGTGCTAGGGTTTTGAGCATAAACCATTAACCCTCAAGCTTTGTCATCGAATAATAATCAACCAATGCTCTAGAAGTTAAACTGGGTTCGGAGCAGTCCAACTCCAATGGTGTCATTTTCATCATTGTGTTCTGGATCGATAATCACCAAAACACCAGGAGTGATAAAGATTCTATCAGTCAGTGGGTAGCGATAAGACAGTTCAAGATGGTATGATACATCGCGATCGCGACGACCAGCAACATCATTACTAGCTAGTCTTGGAGGCATGCCAACAATTAGATTCAACTGGCTGCCTAATTTTCCGATGTCTGGGAAAGCGGCGGTAACTGCCCAGCTCCAAATATCTGCTTCTGATCCGCTTGACACATCGAAACCATTGTTATTGTTAATGCTTGAGGATTCTGCGATCGCATTGCTATAACCAACCCAACCGCCTAGGGTAAAGCGATCGCTAAATCGATAGCTAGTCGATACACCTAAGCTATTTGATGAGGTTGCTGTATTTGAGCCAAAGGGAGATTGAGCGAATTGGCTACCGAGAAACGATGCAGTATTGGCTGTTTGAGGAGAGTAGTACCGGACATAGGTCAAGGCCATACCAAAACGATCAGAGGGAGTAAGGGTGACCTGAGCCAAAGCACCAAAGGCACCATTGAACAGTCCAAAGTCTGAATTAGAGGCAGAACCAGTATAATAGGCTGCTCCAGTAGCAATCACGTCATTGAATTGATAGTATATCCCAGCACCAGCACCAAAACCCAAGTCGTAGATGTAATTATTGAATCCAAAACTGGAAATGGAAAATGCTGGATTGAGGGCGGGAATCAAAGCAGTTGCTCCCTGACCTGCTGCTGCTATAGATACCAGACCTTTATTACCTAGGGGAAACCGATAGAACAGCTGGTTTAATTTAACATCATTGCCGGTATTAGTGGCAAAACCAAACTTGGTCATGGCTGTACCGGTGAAACCAGTGCTAAAATTACTGGTATTCCCTGCCCGAAGTCTAGTGCGCAAAAGGTCTCGACCGGTGAAACTGGTGTCGAAGTTGAGAATTGCCCGGCCTCCCAACAGAGTATTAGTATCATCAAAATCTTCTGTTGGGCTTTGACCAGAAGGAACTGCTTTTTTCCCGCCAAAGCCAGTAGCTAGAGCAATATCTACACTCCCACGCAAGATACTAGTAGTAGAGAACTGATGGTCTTCGAGGAAAGTCACTCGCCCTTCCAAGTTATCGACCCGAGCCTGTACAGTAGCTAATTCACCACTGAACTCTTCTTGTAGCCTTTGCATTGCTGCTAAATCAGCTTCGGTTACCAAGTTGGCTGTTTTACCAATAATCATGGCATTCACCCGATTTAGGCAAAAATTCAAGCCAAAAGCAAACTCGTAGCGAGTCAGGGCACGGTTACCGCGATAGGTGTCATCCTCGTAACCAGTCAGGCATCTATAGCGCTTCAACAAAGACTGTAGTGCTTCGTAAGCCCAATCCGTAGGTTGGACATCAGACAGTTCATAAACTGGTGTTACCCGCTCCATTGGTCCATTACTCAACGGGTCTGTCACACCTAAGTTTTGGGATATATCTAAACTATTATCTGGACTATTATCTAGACTATTGGAGTTAGTCTGGGTAGATGGCATGTCTAATAGTTTAGAAATCGGTGCTACCTGACCCATAGACGGATTACTCACAGTGTCTGCCATCTCTAGGTCTGGCGGTGACTCCAGACTAGTCAAGCTAGCTGTCGATATCCCATAATTAGGAATAGACGTAGTAGTCTTAAACTCCAGTTCATCGTGGAATTGGTCGGTTAACTGAGGAGTTTTTGGGGGAGTTTTTAAGTACTCTCGCGCTATATATTTCGGTCTGGGATTAAGATCTGACCTATCTGGTGATGGTTTAGGGTCTATGGCAGTCAAGGTTTCTGGTTCGCTATCAGCCATAGCGGGGGTAATGGTTACCAAATGGACACCAAGTACTATCGGTGTCAGTGGTAATCCACCGCAAAATTTTTTCACAACTCTCCTCACACAACAAAAATAAAAGGTATAGCGCTACGCGCAATGGCATTGGCAAGAGGCAAAAGGCAAAAGTTAACTACAAGAGCTTTTCAGCTTTTATCTATGTCAAACACCTTAATGCGTAGTGCTATAAAAGCTCGAAGGCTATACCACACCGATAACAGCGATACACCGATACCAAAGTACTTTTGACTTTTGTCCTTCTATGGAACAACCCTGATGTTGTTATTCACAGCTTCGATGGCTCGATTAGCAACATCTTCGGGTATCCGAGTGTACTGTAGATCTTCGTTCAAGTCTTGACCCTCAGTCAGAATCCAATTTATCAGGTCTTTAACCCCTTGGGCTAGTTCTGGTTTAGGATACTTTTCGTAGAGAAACAGCCAAGTTATACCTACAATTGGATAACCCTGTTCTGGGTCATCTATATTTTCGATGGTGAAGTCCTCATTGAACTGCACATTGCCTAGGGCTTTATTGGCTTGATCAACGGTAGGCTTGACGTAGCGACCAGCTCGGTTTTCCAGCCTGGCCATCGGTAGGTTAAGCTGTTTAGCATAACTCGCCGGTACATAGCCAATGGCACCGTCAATTCGCCTAACTTCGCTAGCTACTGCTGCATTTCCCGGAACACTAGAGAAGACCTTAAAGCCCCAATTAGGTCTTTTACTTGCTCGGATTCTGCCATTAGTAATTTCGTTCAAATATTTAGTAAAAATAAAGCTAGTGCCGCTACTGCCTGAGTGGACAACTACTTGGATTTTCCGGTTTGGCAGGCGGGAGTTAACCTGCTTCCAATTAGAAATCTGACCTGAAAAAATTTTACCGAGAGTGTCTCGGGATAGCTTAACATCGGTGGTTATTCCTTGAAGATTATAAACGACAGCCAAAGACCCCCCAGCCGTTGGTACCATCAACAAACCCCGTTTCATTGAGTTTCTCTCTACAGGAGTTGGAATCACATTGCTCGCTCCGAAGTCAACGGACTGATTCAGAAATCGTCTAATCCCACCACCACTGCCAATGGCACTGTATTTGAACTTTACATCTGTTTGTTCTTTTTGTTTTTCTTCTTGGTATTCTCTAAAGTAACGGCGATAAAGGGGTTCAGGAAATGTAGCTCCCGCGCCAGTGAAGGATTGAGCGATCGCACCACTGATAGAACCAAAGCCAACGGTTAGGGTTACTGCTGTTGCTGTTAAAACCTTTTGCCAAAAAAATTGATAGCCAATCATTAATGTATCCTTAATTTATTCGTAAGTATTCAGCCGTCAGCCGTTGGCCTTTGGCCACGCTACTTGAGGTGCCGTCAGCCGTCAGCCGTGAACTTATTTTATTAAAAAGCACCTCGATTAGCACCATCTGTAGCGCATAAAATGTTGGCCTAGCCTGATCTACGGCCAATAGCTGATAGCTG
>NZ_JAAHIE010000150.1:0-8795 GCF_010671945.1 Moorena sp. SIO4E2 | reverse complement strand
CAGGAGATTTCTATCTCTGAAGTGCCAGCTCCTGCTATCACTGCGGCCACTGTTGCTGCTGGTGTCTCACCCACGGATGCAGCAATCGAGATTGGGGCTGATGGCAAGCTAATCTATGGACTGAGTGGTCAGAACTCCCAGGGCAACCGCTTTGAAGTGGATGTCAATGCCATTGGCGAAATTCAGCAGGTTGAAGAAGAAATTGACCAGAGTCAGGTACCCCCACCAGTACTCAAAGGTCTAAGAGTCTGGCTACCTGACTTCCAGCCTACTGTGATTAGGAGGAGCGTCCGAGCCACAGACGTTATATACGAATTCAATGGTAAGGATGTGCAAGGCAACAACCTTCAAATTGAAATGCCCTCTAAGGGTGGCAGGTTGATCCTCTTTACCTATTGAAGCAGAGAGTAACTCTACCTAGGTTTTAGGGAGCAGGGAGCAGGGAGTAGGGAGTAGGGAACAGGTAACTTTGGATCAGGGAAAAAATCCTGTGTACCTCGGCAGTCTTGATGCTGTCGCTCATGGTGGAAACCATGGCAGTTGCTCATGGGGAGGGGCTGTGTGCGGAACCTGGGTCCGCACCGCTGTTTGCCCCGTGGGAACCCCCGCCTGAAGGCACTGCCTCCCCAAGACCGTGCTAAATCGCTAGTTCTCTGCTCTCGTAACCAGGAAGTATGGTTATTCAACCGAATTTGATATTACTACTATGAGCCAACGGTGATGTTTTGATTCACTGCTTCGATGGCTTGGCGAGCAATATCGTCTGGAATCCTGGTGTACCCCAGTTCCCCGTTAAGGTCCTGACCTTTAGTGAGAATCCAATTAACCATATCTTTAATCCCCTGGGCTTTGGCCTGATTGGGGTACTTCTGGTACAGTAGCAGCCAAGTTAGACCGACAATTGGATAACCATCGGCTGGATCGTTAAGTTTGAGGGTGAAGTCTTGGTTAAACTCCACGTTGACCAGCCCTTTACTGGCTTGGTCAAGGCTAGGCTTGATATAGCGACCCTCTTGATTTTCAATTCTAGCGCTAGGGAAGTTGTTTTCTACAGCATAATGAGCTTCTACATAGCCAATGGCACCGTCAATCCGCCGCACTTCCGCAGCTACTCCACCATTTTGAGGACGGCTTGAGAATACCTTGAAGCCCCAATCTGGTTTTCGGCTAGGTTTGATCAGACCATGGGTAATCGCACTCAAGTACTTGGTGAAAATGAAGCTAGTACCACTACTATCTGAGCGCACAATAACTTTGATGTCTCTTCTAGGTAAGTAAGTGTTAACTTGCTTCCAATTACCGATTTGACCAGTAAAGATTTTCCCTAAAGTATCGCGAGATAGTCTAACAGAACTCACTACACCTTGGAGATTGTAAATAACTGACACAGCTCCCCCGGCTGTTGGCACCATTTGCAAGCCCCGTTTCATCTGACTTTTCTCCTCATCGGTTGGGGGCATATCACTACC
The DNA here is from genome assembly GCF_010671945.1 of Moorena sp. SIO4E2. Taxonomy (NCBI): domain Bacteria; kingdom Bacillati; phylum Cyanobacteriota; class Cyanophyceae; order Coleofasciculales; family Coleofasciculaceae; genus Moorena; species Moorena sp. SIO4E2. The sequence continues at coordinate 7,326 of NZ_JAAHIE010000150.1, read as the reverse complement.
GGCGAAATCAACAGACTCGTTAATGAATTCCTCAATGCCAGTACCACTGCCAATGGTACTGTAACTTACGTTAACGCTGGTTTCTTGTTGGTATTGGGAAAAGTAACGCTGGTAAAGGGGTTCGGGAAATGATGCACCGGCACCAAACAATGGTATTGCACTTGCTGCCTTGAGTGAAATTAATACAATGGCAACTGTAACTGTTAAGGTTATTAAAGTCCGACGGGACTTGATTACAGCTAAATTCATTAGTCTATAAGGATTAAGGATAATTCAAGAGTACAGATAGTTGGTTGGTAATGGGTTAGCTATCAGCTATCAGCTATCAGCTATCAGCTCTCAGCTCTCAGCTCTCAGCTCTCAGCTCTCAGCTTATGGGGAAAAGCATGACGTTTAAATTTTTGTTAAGTGATTCAGGATTAGCTGCTCCAGCACCTGAAGTGAAGCAGGGATAACCGTTCAGGAGTTTTGCGATTGGCCCAAAGGCCACGCTACGCGATCGCATCCTCCTCTACCAGATGTTCGTGATGGGGGGTGATATAACCTCTGAAAATATCAAAAACACTGGCATGTCCAGTAAATGATGGTAAAGATTAGTGAAGTATATCCTTTCACGACTGAAGTTTTCCTAATGATAGGTACTAGTTTGTCTTTGAATCTTTATTAAGATAAACAATATAGCAACTACAGCGTCCTAGCTCCTAAACAAACACACAAGTATAGGTATTATGACAAACAATCCCGGTGGATTTTCTGTAGGTAGTTCCGTAGGTGGTAAGGTCAGCAACCTACAAGGTAGCAATAACCGAGCCATTCAAGGTGAAGATAGTCAAAGTGTTCAAGGTGACAATATTAAAGGTATTCAAGGTGACAGTAACCAATCCATTCAAGGTGACAATAGTCAAATAAACCAAGGTCAAGGTACTGCATCAACCGAAGAACCGCTAACAAAAGAGCAGGTTATTGAGTTATTAGTAGAGCTGGATAAGTTGGTACGAGGGGCAGAGCTACCAGAGGATATCAAATAAGAAGCAACCATGTACCTTGGTGCCGCCAAAAAAGCCACAGAAAAGGAAGAACCTAAGAAAGAATTGGCACTCGCTAACCTGGAAACTGTGGCAGAAACCCTGGAAACAGCCAGTGGAAAAGCTGATGCAGGTAAAACCCTCTGGGGCAAAGCCAAGCCTATCCTGCTTAAAGTGGCAGATTGGTTCGGTGCTGCTGCTGCTTCACACATTATAGGTGTGTAGAACTAACTCATGAGCCAGTTACCTAATCAGAATTCTGACTCACAACAGCCTGATGTGAATTCATCTGAGCATCAGGTTGAAGCTTTTCAAGTTGGTGAGGATATGTCAGTTATCCAAGGTGATAACAATCGGGCTATCCAGGGAGATAAAAATCAGACAGTTCAAGGTGAGAAAAATCGGGCAGTTCAGGGAAATAGTAACCAAACCATTCAAGGGGAGAACAGCCAGATTAACAACATCTGGAATATTTTTAATCCGCAGCAATCTGTTCCAGGAGCCCAATTAACTCGCCAAGAATACCGCAACCGTCAGATATTACTCACTAAAATCAAAAACTTTTGGGTCAAAGACGTTTTGGAAAAATCCCTCTATCACCAGGTACTGATTGAATTGGGATTAGAAGAGAGACCCGATGCCATTACTAATCCTTTGAGCGAAATTATCGAAATCGGTGACGACTCACCTCAACCCCTCCCCAAAGGTACTAAAGTAATTGATGTTTTTGACCAAATTGGGACAGGAGCAACCTTACTAATTTTAGGAGAACCAGGGTCAGGAAAAACCACAACCTTACTCGAACTCGCCCGGGATTTAATTGCTCGTGCTGAACAAAACACTAATAAGCTAATTCCCGTAGTCTTTAACCTCTCCTCTTGGGCAAAGGAACAGCAGACGATAGCAGATTGGTTAGTAGAGGAACTGAACACTGTATATCAAGTTCCCAATAAAATTGGACAAGCTTGGGTAACGCAACAGCAACTACTACCATTGCTTGATGGCTTGGATGAAGTTAAGGCAGACTATCGAAACAACTGTATTGCTGCTTTGAACACATTCCATCAGGAGTATGGTGCTGAACTGGTAGTGTGTAGTCGGATTAAAGACTATGAAGCCCTATCTAACCGTCTGAATTTTCAGAAAGCAGTTTGTATAAGATTGCTTAGTTTAGAACAAATTTGTCATTACTTGAATTGTGTCGGGACTGAGTTAACGGGATTAAGGAAATTAATTGCAGAGGATACAGTATTACAAGAGTTAAGCCAGTCACCTCTAATGCTCAATATTATGACTCTAGCTTATCAGGGAGTAGCAGTTGAGGATTTGCCCAGAACTGACGTAGTTGAGGAACGGCGCAAGCAGCTATTTGATGCATATATCGAGAAGATGTTTAAGCGTCGGAAGACTAATCAACAATACAAAAATGCGCAAGTAAAGCGTTGGTTAATTTGGCTGGCGCAGAGGATGGTTGAGGAGTCGCAAACAGTATTTTTAATTGAAAAAATGCAGCCATATTGGCTAATAAATGGAAAGCAAAAACGAATTTATATACTGATGGAAGAGCTGATGGCAGGGCTGATAGAAAGGCTGATAGAAGCGCTGATGTTAGGGCTGATAGGAGGGCTGATGTTAGGGCTGATAGAAGGGCTGATAGAAGGGCTGACGTTCGGGCTGATGTTAGGGCTGATGGCAGGGCTGATGTTCGGGCTGATGTTAGGGCTGATGGCAGGGCTGATAGTCGGGCTGGATAAAGAAGCAAGGAAAGAAATCAAAACAGTTGAAATACTTGATATTAATTGGAAAAAAAACTTGATTAACCGGCTGAGGGAAGGGCTGAGGGAAGGGCTGATGTTCGGGCTGATGTTCGGGCTGATTATCAGGCTGATTGTCGGGCTGGAGAGTTCAGAAATTGAAAGAAAAACAAATCCAAATCAAGGAATTTGGAAATCAGCTCATAATGCTATAACTGTATGGCTGATATTCGGGCTGATATTCGGGCTGATGGGAGGGCTGATATTCGGGCTGAGGGAAGGGCTGAGGGAAGGGCTGATTGTCGGGCTGATGGGAGGGCTGATGGGAGGGCTGATAGTCGGGCTGGAGAATGGTGGTCTAGCCTGCATCCAACACTTCAGCCTCCGCCTTGTCCTCTACCGTAACAAATACATCCCTTGGAACTATGCCCGCTTCCTGGACTATGCCGCCGATCGGATCTTCCTACAAAAAGTAGGAGGAGGCTACATCTTTATCCACCGGATGCTGATGGAACACTTTGCCGAGATGAAGCTTGAGAACTGATGCTATATACATCGACAATCGCCAAAAGCTTTGCTTGATAATAGGATTAAATTTTTTCGATATTGGGGTAAAAATCCTCTCGGAATTTAGCAATTACTACACCTCTCATCATTTTTATCATCTGCATAAAAACTATACACAAGCATAGGCTTACTAAACTACCGATGATTAAAAAATAAAAAGCATAATCTCCACTATAATTGTTTTGGTAAGCTTTTGAAAACCCTCGCTGAAAAACATAACCAATATACAAAATTAAAAGTCTAGTTTTTAAAATCCTACTTTCTTCTTTATTTAAATACTCTGCAAAAGTCGAGTAAATCCTCCAAATTCCAAAGATATTATATATGGGGATTAGGCATAGGGCTAGCACTTTTCCAGGTTCGATTGGGTAATCACTATAAATCCTATTTAAATCAACGTGTAATCGATAAAGCCAGACTAAACCTAACACTCCTACGACTAGTTTAACAATAAGATAAACAAAGTATTCTAATAATATCTTTGATCCTGGAAACTGTTGCTCTATAATTGGAAGTTTTAACTGTAATAAAACCCCAAGTAAAACCAGAATGATTAGTAGTATTATTTCCAGATAAATAAATTTGATTAATACTTTACTAATTCCTACAGATCTTAGGCAGTTTGAACGATTATCAATAGCCATGACAACTGAATAATAAATTTTAAAATGACAGAGGGATTAGAGCAGAATAACTAGCTTAAAATAGAGTCTAAGATTAATCAATAAAGGGTTTTATAGCAGTTTTTAAATGAGTATACCACAGTGAACACACCGTTGGTTACAGTAACAGATCATTCTCTTGGAGTTCCATTTCCTTGTCGAGATTAATGGATACTTCTAATTTTGATCGGAACTTGGAAGACACAGGGATGAGAGGCTTTATAAGCCATGGGTTTTACCTGTTGCTGCAATTCATTTCAATCAAGATATTTATAGAATGTCAGATAATTCCCTGGCTTCGCAGTACCCTTAAGGGTACCTTTTTTGTTAAGAATGATTAACGTTAAGTTATTTTATTTTCAGAAATGTATAGTTCAGTATCTAATCCATTTTTACCAGATTAGCACAAAAATCATTAACAAGCAGTTTCATCCATAGTATAATCTGAATAGATTCAAAACAAGAAAGCGATCGCCAAAGGCGATCGCTTTCATTGAAAACCTCAAACTTTAGCCACTACAGAAATCCTTGATAAAGCCCTTAATTAGGGTAAAGACAATCACCCAGAAAGCAATCTTTATCATAAGATTACATTAAAACTATTTAATCTCAATCTACCCTAGGAGCAACGGTTTCCTGCCCGTTTTGCAGCAGCGTCACGCTTTCCACCGTGCCGTCTGAGCCTTGGTTAAAGACAACTCGCAAATCAATGACCCATGTAAAAAACTCAGTTTCGGAGGTAGGATAAAGGTTAAAGATAGACTGCCCTGTTCCCTGAATCCGCAATTGATTGGCTTGGGTGGTTATAGTTACCTGGAACTCAGGAGCAACCTGATAAGTTCCAATATAGTCCTCGTATACAGACGGATCTACCTCAGATGTGGGTTTGGAGTAGGGTTCCCCAAACACAATTGCTGCCAAATCCTGGGAAATTTGCTCTATATTGGCGGTTTCTACATTACTGAGCACAGCAACACTCACATCCTGGTCTGGGTAGTATTCCAGATTAGTCACAAAGCCGTTAATTCTCCCACCATGACCAATGCGCTGATGCTTGGGCTGTTTGTTTATTTCCAATCCATAGCCATAGAACAGATGGGGAGTTTCGTCAGGATTCTTCGGTACTAAGGGAGAGGTCATAGTAGCGATCGCCTTATCCCTTAAGATCGTTTTATCTCCCACCCCATGGTCAAACAAAAACTGATTCCATCGAGCCAGATCCTCCACCGTGGAATATAGTCCTCCGGCTCCCTGTGGCACGGACATATTAATATACTGTGCCTTGAGATAGCCGTCATCAATGAACTGATAACCATTTGCCAAGCCATCAATCACCGCCAAAGGATACTCGTAACCTGTGTTCTCCATCCCCAAAGGCTGGAGCAAATGCTCCTTTAGATAATCGCCATAGGACTGACCCGATACGGTTTCAATCACCTGGGTCAGCAGAACATAGCCTGAATTGCTGTAGCGACACTCTTTTCCCGGCTCAAATTCCAAGGGGAGGTCTTGGAAGCGGGCAATCAACTCCTCAAGGGTCGTCGGTAAAGTCATCCATTGGGTATAATCCCAAAAACTAGTATAGTTAGGAATGCCCGCCGTATGGGTTAGGAGGTGATGCAAGGTGATGCGATTCCCATGGGGATAATCTGGCAAGTAGGTAGAAACAGGAGCGTGTACATCAACCAACCCCAGATCCTGGAGTTGTAGAATCGCAGCAGCAGTAAACTGCTTTGTCACCGACCCCAACCGAAATCTAGTCTGGGGGGTATTGGGTAGCTGGTACTCTAGGCTAGCCATGCCATACCCCCTGGTAAACACGGTTTTACATGCCTTGAGTACGATAACTGCCCCTGAGAACCACCCAATTTCATGGTGGGCTTTGAGATAGGCATCAATTTCGGCGGAAATACCAGACTTTTTGTGAGCAGCGAGTTTCATTCCTGATTTCAATTGATAGATACATTTGTATCTTATTAGAGAATAATCTGGCTTTGTAGTACCCTTAAGGGTACCTTTTATGTGAAGTGAAATTAACATTAGACCTATGCGCAAAAGTATTTTTCTGATAGTGTTTACCTCAATTATTGTCCACTGTTCCCTGTTACCGACAACTGCCGCGAAGTCTATTAAGTTCTAAAGGGACGACGAAACAGGCTGATAGCAGAATGTCCGCTTTGAGTGAAGAGGCAGAGGTAATTAAAGAAATCAAAACAGTTGGAATATTTCAAATTAATTAGAAAAAAGTCTTGATGTTCATGCTGATGGTCGGGCTGGTGAATGGTGGTAAAGCCTGTATCCAAAACTTTAACCAGTTGATAAGCCGATTATTATCTCATAAAACTATCTCAATTCCTAATACATTGTTTCCTCATTCCCACGAAAATCATTAACAACCAGCATCATCTATTAAGCAACGCTGTATTAATTAGTCATTAGTGAATAATCACGATTCAGAATTATACTTAACCTAGATACAAACCGTTACATCTCGAAAACTACTTATTTCCTATTCCCTTTTGCCTGTTCAACACATCTGGCACGATCTTTAATTATATCAAATTTAATCACTAACGAGTCCAAAAAAAGTACCCTCAAGGGTACTGTCAAAGGATTATGGTATTGCTCATAATCAAAATAGTACTGAAATTTTATTGCACCTAAATAGTTAGGGTGGGCAATTATTCCAGTCTAAGCTTAAGCTAGGGATAACTTAATATAGCACTACGCATTAAGGTGTTTGAAATTGATACAAGCAGCAAAAGGTGCGACCCGTAGTAAACTTTTGCCTTTTGCCTTTTGCCTCTTGCCTTGCGCGTAGCGCTATATTGCCGAACCTACGGCTAGTGACAGTGGTGCAAGATTTCAGGGAAAGCAACTAGAGTAAACCATTGAGTTAGGTATATATCCTAAATTTATAGTTATGAAAGACTATAGCAATCTCGAAAGCAATCTTGAATCAGAACAAACAGAACATGCAGATTTTTGTGAAGATTGTCACCAAATTAACCTAATAGATAATCAACTTGAAACCCTGATCCACACACAAGCGATCGCAAAAAATCGATTAACTACTGTTCGACGGGCTCCTGGCTGCTCTACTTCTGTTCTGCGGGGACTAGACCAGCAGCTGATTGATCAAATTAATCGCATTGCACCCAATAGCTTGGTGAGTTTTGCCGACCTAAATGTGGCTAATGGTCCAGCAGTTCACCCTTTCCTTCAGGCAGCAGCTCAGCAGTCCCTGGCACGGGCAATTAAGGCTCGTGGTCGCACCCTTTCGGTAAATTCTGGTTACCGAACTATTGCTCAGCAACT